>NZ_JBALOZ010000042.1:0-9743 GCF_036965125.1 Bacillus sp. JJ1503 | reverse complement strand
GATATGTATATTATAGTAAGTTATGGAACGAAAATTTCCGAGATTGCTCACAACGTGCAATCAAAGGTCAAATACATCCTAGATAAAACAGTTGGACTTAGCACGGACTCGGTTAATATTTACGTTCAAGGAGTTCGCGTGACGAACTCGTAGTGAGGAGGAAAGACTTGTGTCAATTAAAGCACTAGATGGAAAACGATTCGCAGATATGGTCATAACGGGAGCCAAACACTTATCCGCAAATGCCCAATATGTTGATTCACTTAACGTTTTCCCAGTTCCTGATGGTGATACTGGAACAAATATGAATTTGTCCTTAACATCAGGAGCGAAAGAAGTAAAGAATAATATTCAAGACCATATTGGTAAGGTTGGTTCAGCACTTTCTAAAGGATTGCTTATGGGTGCACGCGGGAACTCAGGGGTTATTCTATCCCAGCTTTTCCGAGGATTTTCTAAAGCCATTGAGCATAAGGCTGAAATTAATAGCAAAGAATTTGCTGATGCACTTCTAAGTGGAGTAGAAACGGCATATAAAGCAGTTATGAAGCCTGTTGAAGGAACCATTTTGACAGTAGCAAAAGACTCAGCAAAAAAAGCAGTGCAAGCAGCCAAAAACGAAAATGACCTTATTGCCTTAATGGAAGAAGTCATCAAAGAGGCAAAGGCATCTCTCAGCCGCACTCCAGACTTGCTGCCCGTCTTGAAAGAGGTAGGGGTAGTTGATAGCGGAGGTCAAGGGCTTGTCTTTGTTTATGAAGGATTCCTGGCTCAATTAAAGGGTGAAGAACTTCCTGACAGTCCGTCAGCATTTCCAAGAATGGAAGATTTGGTTAGCGCAGAGCATCACAAAAACATACATAGCTTTATGAATACAGAAGATATTGAATTTGGTTATTGCACCGAATTTATGGTCAGATTTGAATCAGAGAGGCTTACGAAAAGTCCATTCTCGGAAGAAGTGTTTAGAACGGACTTAAGTAAATTTGGAGATTCTTTATTAGTTATAGCAGATGATGAGCTTGTTAAGGTTCATATTCACTCAGAACAGCCTGGTGAATGTTTATCCTATGGGCAGCGTTATGGAAGCCTTATCAATATGAAAATCGAAAATATGCGCCAGCAACATACCAACTTAGTTGAAGGGGCTCAAACTCAAGCAAGCTCTGCACCTGTATCGAAAGAATTAAAGGAATACGGAATTGTTACTGTCTCAATGGGAAAGGGCATTGCTGACCTATTCCGCAGTATTGGCGCCCATGCAGTTATAGAAGGCGGCCAGACGATGAACCCGAGTACAGAAGACATTGTGAAGGCGATTGAAGAGGTCCATGCCAAAAAGGTCATTATCCTTCCTAATAATAAAAATATTATTATGGCGGCTGAGCAGGCTGCGGAAGTCGCAGAACAAGAGGTTATTGTCATTCCGACAAAGACAGTTCCACAAGGGATGTCAGCATTGCTTGCTTTCAATCCAAGCGCTGATTTAGTCCGAAATAAGGACGGAATGACAGAAGCACTTCAACATGTAAAAACGGGACAGATTACATTTGCTGTAAGAGACACAAGCATTGAAGGTCTTGAAATTGAAAAGGATGACTTCATGGGCATCGCCGAAGGGAAAATCCTAGTCAAAAATAAAGATAAAGTCCAGGCAGCAAAAGATCTACTTACTAGCATGCTTGATGAGGATTCGGAGATCTTAACAATCCTTAAAGGTGAGGATGCTTCTGATGAAGATGTGGAAGCCATCGTCAGTTTTGTAGAAGAAGAGTTTGAAGAGGTTGAAATTGAAATACATGATGGAAAACAGCCGCTATATGCATTTATTTTTGCAATTGAATAATGAGAAATGATAACGAAAGCGCCTTCTTTGTAATTGAAGGAGTTATCTGTTGATCTTACACACAGAAAAGAAGGGGCCTCCCCTTCTTTTTTGGCTAAATAAAGTTAGGGATGACTCATTTATTGATGAAATAGAATCGGAAGCTGGAGGTGAGATCTTTGTCTAATCATCATAAAGTATTGAAGCCAAATATGACTCTTCCAGTTACGGCCGTTAAAGGGATTGGAGAAGAAACCGCAGCAGCATTAGGAGAAATGAATATAAAAACCGTAAAGGATTTACTAGAGTACTTTCCATACCGCTATGAAGATTACCGTCAGAAGGATTTGGCAGAGGTTAAGCATGAAGATAGAGTGACTGTGATCGGCAAGGTACATAGCGAGCCCTCTCTTGTCTATTATGGAAGAAAGCGTTCAAGATTAACGTTAAGAATATTAATAGGAAACTATCTAATACAGACAGTTTTATTTAATCAGCCATATGTGAAAAACAAAATCTCCATTAATGATACAGTCACGGTTACGGGAAAATGGGACCAGCATCGTCAAACGATTACAGCAAGTGAATTGCATGTTGGTTCTGTCATAAAAAGTAAAGATTTTGAGCCTGTTTACGCTGTAAAGGGGAAAGTAACGGTTAAAGGGTTAAGACGATTTATCAGTATTGCTTTTTCTCAATTTGGAACAGATATCGAAGAAACATTACCTGAAATATATTTAGTTAAATACAAGCTAATGAATAGAAGAACTGCGCTAAACATGATGCATTTTCCTGCTGATCAAAATGATTTAAAGCAGGCAAGAAGAAGATTTGTTTATGAAGAGTTTTTTTATTTTCAATTAAAAATGCAGGCATTAAGAAAAATTGATAGAGAAAAGTCAAACGGCATCAGTCAACTTTATCAACTTGAAAATCTTAAGTCATTTATTCAATCATTGCCATTTTCCCTTACAAACGCACAAAAAAGAGTTGTCAATGAAATTCTTTCTGATATGAAGTCGTCATTTAGAATGAACCGGTTGTTGCAGGGAGATGTGGGCTCTGGAAAGACAGCGGTTGCGGCGATTGCTCTTTATGCGTCTAGAACGGCGGGCTTTCAAGGTGCGTTAATGGTCCCAACAGAAATATTGGCGGAACAGCATGCTGAATCACTAAAACAAATGCTTGATCCATTTCAGATAAAGTGTGAGCTGCTGACAAGCTCGGTAAAGGGAAAGAGACGCCGTGAAATACTGCAGCTTCTTAAGGAAGGGGCCATTGATGTTCTGATAGGGACGCATGCTTTAATACAAGATGAGGTTGAATTTCAAAAACTAGGCCTTGTTATAACAGATGAACAGCATCGATTTGGTGTTGAACAGCGAAGAGTATTGAGGGAGAAGGGGGAGAACCCAGATGTTTTATTTATGACAGCGACCCCTATTCCTCGAACATTAGCCATTACTGTTTTTGGAGAAATGGATGTATCCATTATTGATGAAATGCCGGCAGGGAGAAAAGTGATAGAAACGTATTGGGCAAAGCCTTCTATGCTTGAGAGAGTATTGGGCTTTGTTGAAAAGGAGCTTCATGCTGGCCATCAGGCATATGTAATTTGTCCGCTAATCGAGGAATCTGATAAGCTGGACGTTCAGAATGCAATCGATGTACATGCGCAATTAACACACTTTTTTAATGGGCGCTATCAAGTTGGATTAATGCATGGCAGATTACACTCAGATGAAAAAGAAGCAGTAATGAAGGAATTTAGCAATAATGAAGTTCAAGTCCTCGTTTCGACTACGGTAGTTGAAGTTGGCGTGAATGTCCCTAATGCAACGATGATGGTCATTTATGATGCGGAACGATTTGGTTTGTCCCAGCTGCATCAGTTAAGAGGAAGGGTCGGGCGTGGCAGCGATCAATCTTTTTGTATTCTTCTGGCCGATCCGAAGTCAGAAACAGGGAAAGAACGAATGAAAATAATGACTGAAACGAATGACGGCTTTCTTCTAAGCGAAAAGGACCTGGAACTAAGAGGGCCTGGTGATTTCTTTGGAAAAAAACAAAGCGGACTCCCTGAATTTAAGGTTGCCGATATGGTGCATGATTACCGAGCTTTAGAGACAGCTAGAGATGATACGGCACAATTAATTCAATCAAATGAATTCTGGACAATGCCAGAGTTTCAATATTTAAGAGCATACTTAAGAGAATCAGGGGTTTTAGAAGGTGAAAAACTTGATTAATAATTGCTTCAAGAAATAAAGTGGTTTCAATAAGCTCTGGTGTGACAGAGCTTATTTCTGCTTGCAATATACTATTCGTGATTATATACTACTATTAGTACCTAGTCTTAATATCTGGGACGGAGTGTAAAAGATGCGAAGAAATAAAAAAGAGCGGCAGGCTTTATTAACGGAAACGATAAAGGAAAATCCTTTTATAACTGACGAAGAACTTGCTGAAAAGTTTTCTGTCAGTGTTCAGACAATCCGGCTGGACAGGCTGGAATTATCCATTCCTGAGCTGCGTGAACGAATAAAGCATGTAGCAGAAAAAAGGTTTGATGATGAAGTCCGATCCTTGCCCATTGAAGAAATTATTGGAGAAATTATTGATATTGAATTAGATAAAACGGCTATTTCAATTTTAGATATTAAAGAAGAACATGTTTTTAGGCGGAACAAAATTGCCCGCGGGCATCATTTATTTGCTCAGGCCAATTCATTGGCAGTAGCAATGATAAATGACGAGCTTGCATTAACGGCTAAAGCAAACATTCAATTTACCCGTTCCGTGAAGCTTAAGGAAAGAGTCATTGCAAAGGCCAAAGTTGTGAGCATCGATTCTGAAAATGGCAGGACAATCGTGGAAGTTGCGAGCTATGTGAATAATGAGTTAGTTTTTAAAGGGGAATTCGATATGTATCGTTCTCACAAAAAAACAAAAAAGGATGAACAACAGCATGAAAATAGCGATTGATGCAATGGGGGGCGATCATGCTCCTAAAGAAATCGTGCTTGGAGCCATGAAAGCTGCTGCTGAATATAAGGATATTGAAATCACCCTTGTTGGGGACGAAACGAAAATTAAAGAATATTTAACGAATCCGGATCGAATTGAAATTTTACATACAAATGAAGTCATCTTAGCAACAGATGAGCCTGTTAGGGCCGTACGCAGAAAAAAGAATGCCTCGATGGTTCTAGCAGCACAGCTCGTTTCTGATGGTAAAGCTGATGCTTGTATCTCAGCTGGAAACACAGGTGCCTTAATGGCGGCAGGACTTTTTGTAGTTGGTCGAATAGAGGGGATAGAAAGACCAGCATTATCCCCAACCTTGCCAACGATTGGCGGAGAGGGATTTTTACTTCTTGATGTAGGAGCTAATGTGGATGCAAAGCCTGAACATCTTTTGCAGTATGCCATAATGGGATCCATCTATTCAGAAAAAGTTCGTGGGATTTCCAATCCAAGAGTTGGCCTCCTTAACATTGGTACAGAAGAAAAAAAGGGAAATGAGCTCACAAAGCATACATATGAATTGCTGCAGAATGCTAATTTGAATTTTATCGGTAATGTGGAGTCGCGGGATTTACTTGAAGGTGCTGCAGACGTTGTAGTAACAGATGGATTTACTGGCAATATGGTACTGAAGACTATTGAAGGAACAGCCCTTTCCGTTTTTAAAATGTTGAAGTCCGCATTGACAAGCAGTTTTAAAAGCAAGCTGGCTGCTGCCGTTCTAAAGCCGGATTTAGTCCAATTGAAATCTAAAATGGACTACTCTGAATACGGCGGTGCGGGTCTATTTGGTTTAAAGGCTCCAGTCATTAAAGCACATGGATCATCAGATGCAAATGCACTATACAATGCTGTGAGACAGACGCGGGAAATGGTTGCACATCATGTATCAGAAACAATCAAGGAAGTTGTCGAAAAGCATAACTCAAAATAATTTTAATAAAGAATAGGAGTGTCTCAATGGGGAAAATTGCATTTCTTTTTCCAGGCCAAGGATCCCAAACTGTAGGAATGGGAAAAACTCTAGCGGATGCTGATCAAACAGTAAAATCATATTTCGATAAAGCAGATGAAAAGTTAAACTTTTCGCTCTCAAAGCTTATTTTTGAAGGGCCGCAGGAAGAGCTGACTTTAACAACAAATGCGCAGCCTGCATTACTTACAACAAGTATAGCTGTCCTGAATTATTTTAAACAATCTGGGATCAAACCGGATTTTGTTGCTGGCCACAGTCTAGGTGAGTATACAGCACTTGTTGCTGCGGGAGCGATTTCTTTTGAGGACGGGGTGTACGCAGTTCGAAAAAGAGGGGAATATATGGAAGAGGCAGTTCCTAATGGTGAAGGCACGATGGCTGCAGTTTTAGGCTTAGACCGAGAAACTCTTCGCACAGTAACAGAGAAGATTACCGATGAAGGTGATTCAGTGCAGCTGGCAAATTTGAACTGTCCTGGACAAATTGTTATTTCCGGATCAAGAAAAGGTGTTGAAATCGCATCAGTGAAGGCAAAGGAAGCCGGTGCAAAACGTGTGATGCCGCTAGTAGTAAGTGGCCCATTCCACTCGGATTTAATGAAGCCAGCTGCAGAAAAGTTTAAAAAAATTCTAGATGAAATAGAAGTAAAGAATGCAGAAATCCCAGTAATAGCAAATGTGACAGCTGATGAAATAACATCTGAAGAGGAAATTAAGGAAAAATTAATAGCTCAGCTTTATTCACCTGTTCTATGGGAGGATTCAGTTCAAAAGATGATTTCATTAGGTGTAGATACTTTCATTGAAATTGGCCCAGGCAAAGTTTTATCTGGTCTAGTAAAGAAAATCGATAAAAGTGTTCGGATTTTTGCCGTTTCCGATCAAGAGACATGTACAGCAGTTATAGAGTCCTTAAAGGAGGAAATACAATGAAGCTTGAAGGAAAAATAGCTCTAGTAACAGGTGCTTCCCGAGGAATTGGCCGAGAAATAGCTTTGGAATTGGCTAGACAAGGTGCAGATATTGCGGTTAATTACTCAGGCAGTGAAGAAAGAGCTAATCAGGTAGTTGCTGAAATTAAGGAAATGGGCAGAAGTGCTATAGCGGTTCAATGTGATGTTTCCAATAGTGAGTCGGTTGCGAATATGGTAAAGGAAACAATTGACGCTTTTGGAAAACTTGATATTCTTGTTAATAATGCTGGGATTACAAAGGATAATCTTTTGATGAGAATGAAGGAAGACGAGTGGGATGATGTAATTAATATTAATCTTAAAGGTGTCTTCCTATGTACAAAAGCTGTAACAAGACAAATGATGAAGCAAAGAAGCGGGCGAATTATTAATATTTCATCAATTGTCGGAGTCAGCGGCAATCCTGGTCAAGCAAACTATGTTGCTGCTAAATCCGGTGTAATCGGACTTACAAAAACATCCGCTAAGGAACTCTCTTCTCGTGGTATAACCGTTAATGCTGTTGCCCCTGGATTTATTACAACTGACATGACGGATAAGCTTCAAGACGAAGTAAAGGAAGCGATGTTAAAGCAAATTCCGTTAGCTCGGTTTGGAGAGCCTTCAGATATTGCTAATGTTGTTGTTTTCCTCGCTTCAGAAGATAGCCGATACATGACAGGTCAGACACTTCATGTTGATGGCGGCATGGTTATGTAGCAACGCGCGTACACGGATACATTTTTTTAAGTAAACTATTTAAAATAATAATAAAGTACATTTATTATTTACTTAAAATACACTATAATATCTTGAGGGGAGGTGAACAAGCATGGCAGAAGTATTAGAAAGAGTAACAAAGATTATCGTTGACCGTTTAGGTGTTGAAGAGTCTGAAGTAAAATTAGAAGCTTCATTCAAAGATGATCTTGGCGCTGATTCCCTTGATGTAGTTGAATTAGTAATGGAATTAGAAGATGAGTTCGATATGGAAATCTCTGATGATGACGCTGAAAAAATTGCTACAGTCGGTGACGCTGTAAGTTACATAAGTGCAAAGCAATAAATCATCAGTTTACAAGTAAGCAATACTTTTTCAGTGGGGGTATCTACCCTCACTGTATATCATTTTGTCGTATTTTTTGTCCATTATTACTTGACATTAGATTAGGTAATGGCGGACAGAAAATACGTTTGTCTTTTAAAGCTCCGTTCAATAACGGGGCTTTCTTATGCTTTTTTGCATATTTCATTGTTTTTCAGTAAACTCGTTATTAGTATTGTTTAAATTTATCGCAGATTAACGGGCAGTAAGACTCCCACCTCAAAACTTTAGATGAATCAAAGAAGTTTAAGTGGGATGTCAACTGCCCGTAAAGGCCCGAATATAGGAACACAGACTAAGAACGCCACATCCTGTGGGCCGCAACTAACATTTAGTGGGGGATGTAGGAACCCCCCACTAAATGAAGTTTCACTAAATATTTTCGTCATTTTACTTATAAAGGTGAATCAATTAATTATGCATAATATTGGAAAAGACAAAGATAAAAGGATATTCCGTTCTATAGATAAACGTTTTAAAGAATTTCAGAAAAAAATCGGAATTGACTTTGAAAATGAAAAGCTATTAAAACAGGCATTTACACATTCATCGTATGTAAATGAGCACCGCAGAAAGCCAAATGAAGATAATGAGCGGCTTGAGTTTTTAGGTGATGCGGTTCTTGAGTTGACTGTCTCTCAATTTCTGTTTCTAAAATATCCATTGATGAGTGAAGGCGAATTAACTAAATTAAGGGCAGCTATTGTTTGCGAGCCTTCCCTAGTAGCGTTTGCGCATGAACTTTCATTTGGGGAGCTTGTCCTATTGGGCAAGGGGTAGGAAATGACCGGGGGAAGGGAAAGACCCGCGTTGCTAGCTGATGTATTCGAGTCATTTATTGGTGCTTTATATTTAGATAAAGGATTAGATACTGTAGTCGCTTTCCTCGAAAAAATCGTATTTCCCAAAATCAATTCAGGTAAATTTGCCCATGTAATGGATTATAAAAGTCAGCTGCAAGAATTGATTCAGCGTGATGGGGCAGGTCTGATTGAGTATAAAATATTGCAGGAAAAAGGTCCCGCTCATAATCGGGAATTTGTATCGAGGGTATCGATGAGCGGAAAGGAGTTAGGGACAGGCACAGGCCGCTCCAAGAAGGAAGCCGAACAACATGCAGCGCAGATGGCTCTTGAAGTCCTAAAAAATAATCTGAACTAGTTAAGACAGCATAGATAAGAAACATTTAAGATTAGGGGGAGCAGCAGTTGTTTTTAAAACGGTTAGATGTTGTTGGATTTAAATCGTTTGCTGAGAGAATCATGGTTGATTTTGTTCCAGGTGTTACTGCTGTTGTAGGACCGAATGGCAGCGGAAAAAGTAACATTACGGATGCAATCCGTTGGGTGTTAGGTGAACAATCAGCTAAATCTTTAAGAGGCGCGAAAATGGAGGATATTATCTTTTCCGGCAGTGATTCCAGAAAGGCGCTTAACTTTGCAGAGGTTACGCTAACATTAGATAATGAAGATCAATCGTTGCCAATTGAATATAATGAGGTAAGCGTCACCCGCCGGGTATACAGGTCCGGTGAAAGTGAATTCTTCATTAATAAGCAATCATGCAGACTTAAGGATATAGTCGATTTGTTTATGGATTCCGGTTTAGGGAGAGAGGCTTTCTCTATTATTAGCCAAGGAAGAGTTGAAGAAATTCTAAATAGTAAGGCGGAAGACAGGAGAACGATTTTCGAAGAGGCAGCAGGTGTCCTTAAATACAAGAGCAGGAAAAAGAAAGCAGAAGGAAAGCTAACTGAGACTCAAGACAATTTAAATCGGGTTAATGATATTGTTTATGAGCTTGAAAGTCAGGTGGAGCCTTTAAAAATTCAAGCCTCTATTGCTAAAGATTATTTAGA
>NZ_JBALOZ010000041.1:358-3284 GCF_036965125.1 Bacillus sp. JJ1503 | reverse complement strand
GTCGTTCAAAAAGTCCAAGTAGCGGTACGAGATGGACAAATTAAGGGAAGTTCGACAATGTTTCTACCATTGTCACCAGTTCTTTCAGTACTAAGCCAAATTGAGATAGTAAAACTGAATGCTTCGTATGTCTTCATCAGTTTCCCCCTTCTCTGGGAGTTCAGCTGCCACCTTGCTATATGTAGTTTTATATGATTGTAGTAATTCCAAAAAAATCTCTATAAAAATACAAAAATCTTTTCATTTATCCTAAATAACAGATTCTCCTTTTGCATAGTGTTATTTGAACATATGAAACTTAAAAGAAAGTCCCATATAGAATTACACTCAATTAAGCAATCTTATTTTTTGAGCAATGATTGTAGTCGTAAAAAAGCAAGGAATCCTTGCTAGCTTTCTTCATTAATTATGCGAAAATTTAAATAAGGAGGGAAGGAAATGAACATTGGTGAAAAGCTAAAGTTAAGAAGGAAAAAAGCAGGTTTTACTCAGGAACAAGTGGCGGAAAAAATGAATATAACGAGGCAAACCCTTTCGAATTGGGAAGTCGGGAAAAACTTCCCTGATATTGACTCCATAATTAAGCTAAGCCATATCTACCAACTCTCCTTAGATGAATTTTTATTAGGTAAAATTTTTTTCAAAGGAGCGATGGCAATGGTAAAGAAGTTACCGGAATTGGAGATTCAAAATTTGATTCAAATGCATTATCCTTCTGCTGATAATATAAAAGAGCTTAACGGTGGTCTTGTCTCTCAAACGTACTCCTTCAACTCAATTAATGACCGCTATGTTTTTCAAGTAGGAAATCGATTCGAAGTGTATGAAAAAGAGAGATGGGTTTACCATCGCTTTCATCATCTTCTTCCTTTAAGGGAGGTGTTGGCTATACAGGTAACTGAAAGTGATGTCCCTTACTCCATTTCTAAATTTATTGAAGGAACAAAATTATTTGATTTAAATAGCCAGGAAATACTAGATGTTTGTCCTGTTGTAGAAAAAAACCTTGAGGTATTGGAAGCAATTGAAATTACCGGACAGAATGGATATGGTCGATTTGATCATACTGGGCAGGCGGGTTATCCAACCTGGGAGGATTATATAAAGGCAGTTTACAATGAGAATATTTATGATTGGTCATCCCTGGAACGAAATGGATTAGATTCGGATGTAGTTGAAAAAGCTATTAAAGAGTTGAAATCCCATATTAAGAGTGTTTCTTTAAGTAAAAAATATTTAGTTCATGGAGATTTAGGTTCATTCAATTTATTGGCAAAAGACGGGCAAATTGCTGGAATGATCGATTGGAGCCTTTCTTTATACGGGGATCATTTATACGACAAAGCAAATATTCTTTTTTGGAATGAGGATAAGCTCCAGCCACTCATACATCGGATTACAAATAGGTATATGAGTTCTCCTGAATCTAAGGAAAAAATATACTGCTATATGCTTCGCATTGGTCTGGAGGAAATTCACAATACAGTTATTCTTAACGAAATAGGTTATGACATTGAATGGGTTGCAAATAGATTGCAACAAATTATTAATAATTTTCATTGAAGGAAGAAAATAATTAAAGAAATATAGCCCTTGGATAAAGTAAACCAAATCAATGAACAACGTATGAATTTCAACGTTGTTTTTTTTATTTGTACCTAAGCCATTATTTTTCTTGTTTGCAAAAAAGGGCTTTTCATTTCAAATGATGTTGTAACGATAATAGTGTACGGTACATAGTATAGAACAAATACTGTATGACATATAGTAATAACATATAGCAATGATAAATGAGGTGGGTGAATGAGTGCTTTATTGAATTCATTATCGACAGAGCTTAGGAGAGGAACATTGACATTAGCCGTTTTAAGTCAATTGCGAACACCACAGTATGGATATTCACTTGTTCAGTTATTGGAGGAATCAGGCATTAGCATTGATCAAAGTACTTTATATCCATTGCTTCGCCGTTTAGAAAAACAGGAGTTAGTCACAAGCAGCTGGGATACATCTGAGAGCAGACCGCGTAAGTATTATGTTTTAAGTGAATACGGTCTGGAAATCTTTTTACAGTTAAAAAAGGAATGGATTAAGAATTCGAAAGAACTTTATGGTTTATTGAAAGGGGATGAGGAAGATGAATTTAATTGAGGTTTATATTCAAGAAGTCACTCGCAGGCTGCCAGAGAAAGGACGTGCGGATATTGCACTCGAGCTGCGTTCAACCATTGAGGATATGCTGCCTGACGATTACAGCGAGGAAGATGTTAAGGCGGCCCTTGAAAAATTAGGGAATCCGGCAGCATTAGCGAGCGGGTATCGAGACCAGCCCATGCATCTAATAGGTCCACGTTATTTTGATGTATATGTTTCGTTATTAAAAATGATTTTACCAATTGCTGCTGTAGTCTCACTGATTTCTATGATTGCCAAATATGTGATCGGGTATAGTGGAGAAGAGGCTATTGTAAATGTTGTTCTTACTATAATGGGCGAAGGGATATGGAAAGTAATTGAAGTGGGCATTCAAACCTTTTTCTGGCTAACGCTTGTTTTCGCTCTTATAGAAAGAATGGATAAAGGAAAAGATCAACAGCCGTTATCGGCAAGTCTAAAAAAATGGACGCCTGATGATTTGAAAAACATCACTTATATTCCTAAGAAAAAAGCTATAAAAAAGTGCGAAGTATTTGGAAGTTTAATGTGGACAGCGATTTGGGCAACCCTTTATTTTTATGCGAATCACCTTACAGGTATTTATAAGGGAGACGGAAATCATCTTGAACTGGTCATTCCGGCTTTTAATCAAGAAGTTTTATTTCAATATTGGCCATTCGTTCTAGTTGTCATCGTCCTTGAGATTACACTAGCACTCTATAAATTAATCAAAGGACAATGGACAAAAAAAATAGCCATCTTCAACACG
>NZ_JBALOZ010000041.1:0-310 GCF_036965125.1 Bacillus sp. JJ1503 | reverse complement strand
GCAACCATAGTATTCATTGTTATTTTCAGCAATCCGAATTTGTTAAGCCTAGAATTTATCACGTATATGTCTGAATTATTTACTTCAACAGCCAAGCAATTTGAAACGTGGGTTATTAGCGGTGTAATGATCATATTTATAATAGGTGCGGCAATAAATATAATCGATGGGTTTCGTAAGGCTAGAATTCGTTAGAATATAAAATTATTAAATATGTAATATGTTAAAAAATAATTCGCTTCGGGGGGATTCTAGAAAGGATTGAAGCTCATTTTTGTTGAATTACTGAATTAACGGCGAAGGTTAGTTT
>NZ_JBALOZ010000040.1:1018-20871 GCF_036965125.1 Bacillus sp. JJ1503 | reverse complement strand
TTGAAAAAAAATGATTAACTCCTTTATTAATAAAAAAGATAAAATAGTAGCCAAAATGACAAGTGAAGCATTCAAAAAGATTTGCAATATTTTTGGGATAACAGTCAAGATTATTTTTGGAACATTTCTTTTATTAATAACCATATTAATATGCTCCTTATCTTTTTCAATGGAACTTTCTATTTACAACATAACATAGTGGTTTTAATTAATTATTAAATACATGTAAAAAATTTACATTCCTTAACATCGCAATTTTGGAAAAGAAATGCAACGTCCTCCTTTCTATAATGAATGGAGGAGGGAAGGAAAATGAATTTATTCACCACAAAGAATCCATATCAGGTATATGTCAACACATGTTTCTTAGCACAATTTTTCTTTACTTTTATTTTTACAATGAACTTGTTATATCAAGTGCAAATCGTTAGGCTCACTCCAATTGAGTTAGTTTTAGTGGGAACTGTATTGGAGCTGACTGTGTTCCTTTTTGAAATTCCTACTGGGGTCATTTCGGATTTAAAAAGCCGAAAGCTTTCCATTGTTATGGGGTACTGTTTAATTGGAGTAGGATTTCTAGTGGAGGGGTTATTTCCTTTTTTTACAGCTGTCATGATTTCTCAAGTCATTTGGGGAATTGGTTATACCCTTACAAGTGGTTCACAGCAGGCGTGGATTGCAGATGCAATAGGGGAAGAACGTGCTTCTTCTGCATTTTTAACGGGTGCGAAGGCTGGTAATCTTGGACAGATGTTTGCGATTCCTTTAAGCATCTTTACTGGTTATTTTATGATTAATCTTCCTATTGTATTTGGCGGTCTATGCATGATTGGACTAAGCATTTATTTAATCCTATTTATGAAAGAAGAAAACTTTCAGCCATTAGATAATGTGAATCGAACATCAACATGGGCAAACATGAAAGGAAATATGGAGAAAATTATTGTTTATTCAAGAGCTAACTATTTGATGAGATTGCTCTTCCTTATTGCTTTGTTTGTCGGATTTTACAGCGAAGGATTTGATCGGCTATGGATTTCTCATTTCTTTGAAGCATCCAATCTAACAGCATTATCTGATCAAGGCTTAGTGATTTTAGTAGGCGGAGTCCAATTTATAGTTGTTCTACTATCATTTACAGCACTTCATTATTTAAATCGCAGCTATATTCATGAGCAGCTGAAACTCATCTATGTCTCTCTCTTTATTGGAAGCTGCCTTATTATTCTCTCATTAATAGGCTTTGCCTTCGCAACCAATATTATCAGTCTGCTCGTCTTCTATATTGTCATTCAAGTGACAAGACAATCCATGCATCCTTTAGAAGACATATGGCTTAATAAACTGATCCCTGAATCTTCTACACGGGCAACCTTCTTTTCCGTAAAAGGCCAAGTAGATGCGATTGGACAAATCAGCGGTGGGCCTTTCATTGGATTTATTGCTTCAGGCTTTACGATTAAAGCAGCCATTGTGGCTAGTGCTCTTTTATTAACACCAGTCTTATTTTTATATAAGACTGTACTAAAAAAATCTAGAGGATAATGTTCTTATCCCCTAGATTTTTCTTTTATCGGCAAATGGATTTCCATAAAGATTCGCTCATAATCCCAATAATGGCAATGTTCATCATAGTATTCAAAGTCATAGCCTCTTTCATCCACTTCATATAGCGAATTCGGAAGCCAATCTTCTAAAATATATCGCCAAGTTCCTTTAATGGCCGAAGCAAATTGTTCTTTTTCAACGAGAGGCGTTTTAAAAATGGCATAAACAGACTCGGGAACTTTAAATTTCATAAATCCACTCGGGAGTTCTGCCTGATGATCTAACTCAACCGCAAATAAATATATAAAATAATCTTGATGGATATCGTCAGTTAAATTTATACAATATTCCCCATGTTTTTTTGGAGACAATGTTTCATATAAGGCCCTTTCAACAGAACCATCATTTAGGCCATCCTGATCCCAAAAGGCTGGGGCATCCCTTGTGTAAGTAACATTTGGAACATAACTTTCAAACTTTTTTCCGGCAACCCAGAACGATTGTCTTGAAATAATCTTAGGCTGTAAAACAATACCGCCAAGATTTTTTTCAAACAAATCTTTTAAATTTAATTTCTGAGGAGGTGAAATAGGACAATGAAGCTTATATAAACTGGGTGGACTGCCAAAGCATTTCTTAAAGGCTTTTGTAAATCCAGCATGTGTTTCAAATCCATAATCTAGAGCAATTTGAAGGACCTTTTTACCTCTGGCTAATTCATATAAGGCATGTTGCAGCTTTCTTTTTACAACATAATCCATCACTGTATAACCAAGAACTTTTCGAAAAATACGGTAAAAATGAAACGGAGAATATCCCGCTATTTTAGCTAATTCCTCAGCATTTATTTCCTCTTTTATGTGTTCATCAATATAATCAATCGTTCTCTGCAATAATTCTAACTGCTGAATCTCCATCGCCAGCCCCTAAAGAATGTATGTAAAAAAGATATATTATTTTTATTAAACAGATAAACATTAGCTATTGTCAATTGATATGAATGAAAAAAAGAAGAACTCTTTAGAAGTTCTCCATTAGCCGGGAAATCTGTACAATTTAGGCATCCATTGAATTACTCCCCAAGTACTGATGCTGGAACATACACATTCTAATGGCATTATGATACTCGCCATCCACAAAAAACTCGTCAATCAATTCACCTTCAAAATGAAATCCCAGTTTTTTATAAATATGAATCGCTTTTTCATTATTTTTATCCACAATTAAATAGAGTTTGTAAAGATTTAATACAGAAAAAGCATAATCCATTGCACGATGAGTTGCTGCCTTTGCATAACCGTGTCCCTGATGATTGGGATCAATAATGATTTGGAACTCTGCCCTCCGGTGGATATAATCAATTTCTACTAATTCTACAAGACCGACCATCTCGCCGCTTTTTTCCACAATAAATCGCCGTTCACCTTGATCGTGAATATGTTTATCATACAGATCCTGCAATTCAACGAAAGCCTCATATGGTTCTTCAAACCAATAGGACATCACGTTGGCATTGATGTTTAATTTATGAACAAAAACTAAGTCGACTCTTTCCAGCGGCCTTAACCTAACCCCATCACTCATACTTCCATCCTCCGTTATCTATCTTCTTGCTTTATTTTATGACCAAATACCAATAATTATCATACATGATTTTTAATATAGTAATGGACACACGAAGGAAAAAAGTGCCAACGCACATTTTATTGTGAATTGGCACTTATATATTACTCTTAATAATTAATCTTTCTTAATCCAGTCTGAATTCTATTCAACTTTACTGCAGTTCATCACTGCGTCACTAATTATTTCCCACTCATGAATTTCCATCCCTCTTGCCTCGTGAATAATATAAGGATCTTTCTCGGCAAATGACTTTGCCTCATCCAAAGTTTCCGCTATATAGATCACCATTCCGCCTGAGCCATCTGCAAATCTTCCCCTTGCAAAGATTTTACCTTCCTTATTCATACTCTCGAGAAATTCAAGATGCTGAGGGCGATATAATTGGCTCTTTTCTTCATTTAGCATTGGCAATAAAACTGCGAAGTATTTCATATTTTAACCTGCCTTCTACACTTTTTAAGACTTGCAATGTAATCAGAAAGGATCGATGCCCTTCATTGGGCTCTTATGTTGCACATTTCCTTGAACTCCCAACAAAAACGAGTGTCATGAGAGCTTCATATTGCATATTTTCCCGATTTCCTAACGAAAACGAGCGTCATGAGGGCTTCATGGAGCGCGTTTTCTTCGCTTCCCACCTAAAACGGTCGTCATAAAACAATAATCCTTGTTCATCATTGAAGTTAAACCCATTCCCCTAATGAAGTAATTTTTTTCTATATCAATTCACTCTTCTCCTGAAACTGCTGCTTTCCTAATTCGTACCAATCGTTTCCATTACTATCAATAATCACGACTGCCGGAAATTGATCAATTTCTAATTTGTAGATCGCTTCTGGACCTAAATCATCGTACGCTACAACTTCCATTGATTTAATCGTTTTAGCAATTAACGCGCCTGATCCTCCGATAGCAGCAAAGTATACAGCCGTATTTTTCTTCATAGATTCTATGACTTCCTGGCTTCGGTAGCCTTTTCCGATCATTCCTTTCAGGCCACGATCTAAAAGAGAAGGGGTATACTTATCCATTCTGCTGCTTGTTGTCGGACCAGCAGAACCTATAACAAGACCAGGCTTTGCCGGGGTTGGCCCAACATAATAAATCGTTTGGCCAGAAATAGCAAAAGGGAGTTCTTCCCCTTTCTGAAGAGACTCTACCATTCTTTTATGAGCCGCATCTCTTGCTGTATAGATTGTTCCACTGATTAGAACACGATCTCCTGCTTTTAATGTCATTAATGTGTTTTCATCGAAAGGACTTGTAATTTGAAGAGTTGACACCTGCTTCCCTCCTATAATCGTACTTCTTTATGCCTGCTAGCATGGCAATTTAAATTGATAGCCACTGGAAGTGCAGCAATATGACATGGCTCTATTTCAATTTTGACATCGAGTGCTGTTGTATTCCCGCCAAGCCCTTGAGGTCCAATCCCAAGCTCATTAATTTTGAACATGAGTTCTTCTTCAATTTTTGAAATTTCAGGCCGTTCATTCCGATGGCCGATGGGTCTAAATAAAGATTTCTTGGCCAAATAAGCACATCTCTCAAAGTTTCCGCCAATGCCGATTCCTACAACTAAAGGAGGACACGCATTGGGACCTGCCTTTGAAACGGTATCCAGAATAAAAGCTTTGATCCCCTCCAATCCATCTGAAGGCTTCAGCATTTTCAGCGTACTCATATTTTCACTGCCTCCGCCCTTCGCAGACATATGAATGACGATTTCATCGCCAGGAACAAGCTCAATATGAATAATTGATGGAGTGTTATATCCTTTACTTTTTTCACGGGTAATCGGATGATCGACAATGGAATGCCTTAAATAGCCTTCTTCATATCCCTTTCGAACCCCTTCATTAATCGCGTCATAAATACTGCCACCCGTAATATGACAATCCTGACCAACCTCAACGATAAAAACAGAAACTCCCGTGTCTTGGCACATTGGCACTCTTTCGCTCTTAGCAATATCTGCATTCAAAATTAACTGTTCTAAAATGTCCTTCCCCGTTTCAGATGTTTCTTTTTTTAACGCTGACTGAAAGGCCCTAATCACATCTTGACCTAACTCAAAATTTGCCTCTTGGCACATGCTCGCAACCTGAGTAACGATCGCATTATAAGTGATTGTTCTCATCCATTCTCCCCCTTTCATGAAAATTGATGTTCTACTTTATTGTCTTTGACTGCTATTCTCCAAAAAAATAATAGAAGATTTATAGATGATAATTTTCTTCTCCCATTCCTTTTTTTCCTCTGGAATATCAAGAATCTTGTGCGCTCCTCGACTTTCTTTTCGAGTCATCCCTGCTAATGCTGAAGCCCACGCAGTCCGAATTTTATCCTGTATAGGTAAATTTAAGACATTTTGCTCCTCTTCCAATTCCAACGCGATAGATTCTAACTCATCTACTGCTTCCTGTAAGGACTGAATGGTTCTTTCAATTCCAACCTTTGCCCACATAATTTCCTTCATTTTCTGTATTACTTCTTGTTCCATTGTTCGTTTGCTCTCACTTACGAAGAACTCATCAACTAAACGCTTTTTGTTTTTCTGGGATTCCCACATTTCACTTGCAGCCATTTTTCCGGCACGATGCCCAAAAACTAATGCCTCCGTAAGTGATCCCCCTCCTAAACGATTAGCTCCATGCAAACCACCCGAACATTCTCCACAAGCATATAAGCCTTGCAAATTTGTCCTGCCCCATTCATCAGTCTCAATTCCTCCCATGCAATAATGCTGCACAGGACTCATGATCCAATCACCTTCATGCCCTTTTTTAAAGAGGCGATAAAGGTGGGGGCTGTCTGTTTGAATATCTTTTTCCTTCACATTTGAGAAATCAAGCAGCACTTTCCCTTGTTTGAACATGGAATAGCTTAATATATCTCTTGTTTCAAGTTCTTTTCTTGGAAATTGATCCATAAATCGGACCTGCTCTTCATTTAAAAGAATAGCTCCTTTTCCAAAAATCCTTGTCATAATATCAACATTGGCCGGAGACTTAAGCCGATACGGATAAAATTGCACAAATTCCATATCGACAAGCCTCACACCATGCCGCCAAGCCATGCCAATTCCTTCACCCGTAATATCCCTTGGATTATCTGTAGAAGAATAGAGTCCTCCAAAGCCTCCCGTAGCTAGAATAATAGCTGAAGAATAATAGACATATATATCCTTATCTCGCAAAACGACTGCCCCAGTAATCCTCTCATTCTCTTTAATCAAATCAACTAATATAGATTGCTCATGAATATCAATCCCGATTTCCCTTGCATAGCTGCCAATCGTTTTTGTTATATTTCTGCCAATGCCTTTTCCAGCGTATACCCTCCGAGGAAATGAATGTCCAGGTGTACTAACTTGCCTTTCCCTTTCAAGCTCAATCCCAAATTTGCTTTCTAGTTCGTTGACCCTGTCAGTACATTCTTCTGCAAGAATTCTAGCTAAATAACGATCAGCAACTTGTCTGCTTCCTTTAATTATGTCTTGATAAAATAGATCCAGAGAATCTCCAGGGGAAAAGATAGCAGAATGAACTCCGTCTGATATTACAGACGATCCGCCTAGCCCAGCCTTCCCCTTCGTTAAAACGGCAACAGATGCACCTTCCTCCTTTGCCGCAATCGCTGCAGCTAAAGCAGCCTGACCACCGCCAATTACAAGCACATCATAGGTAAAAGTTTGTTCTCTGCTCATTTCTTTAACCAGCTCCATAATGCGTAACGGTTAGCATCTTTATTTAACTCAGCGATCGCAGTAGTTAATGGAATTTCTTTCGGGCAAACTTGAACACAGTTTTGGGAGTTTCCGCAGTTACTTATTCCTTCTTCACCAATGATGACCTCTAGTCGTTCATGTTTTTGCTGTGCACCTGTAGGATGCATATTAAAATATTTCGTTTGTCCAAGGGCTTGAGGACCAATAAATGGTGATTTGCTGTTTACATTTGGGCATGCTTCAAGGCAGCAGCCGCAAGTCATGCATGTCGAATATTTATAGGCTTCCTGCTGATCATCAGATGAAATTAACGAACCCGCCCCCATCGCATAAGTGCCATCTATTCTGATCCAGCCTTTAATTTTTTTTAGGGCATCAAACATTCGGTCACGATTAACGACTAGATCCTTTTCCACAGGGAAGGTTTCCATCGGTTCCAAGGAGATGGGCTGTTCTAAACGATCTACCAATGTGGAGCATGCCTGCCTTACCTTTCCGTTAATCTTCATACTGCAGGCCCCACATACTTCTTCAAGGCAGTTATACTCCCAAGCAACGGACCTTACTTTTTCACCATTTGAATTAATTGGATTTCTTTGGATTTCCATTAAGGCGGAAATCACATTCATATTTTTTCGGAAAGGAATACTAAATTCTTCCCAGTAGGATTCACCATCGGATGAGTCTTTTCTTTTTATTTTTAGCCGGATATCTGTTGTAGTGGTCACCGTCATCACCTTCCTTTCTTAAACCTTTGAAGGTTCCTCATTTTTTTGCTGTTCTTCTCTAGATGTGACAATGTCGTATCTTCTTTGTCTCGGTGTGATGTATTTCAGATCAACCGGTTCATAGGATAGACTTGGACCAAATGGAGTATAGGTAGCGATCGTAGTCTTTAGCCAATTCTCGTCATCCCGTTCCGGAAATTCAGGCTTATAGTGTGCACCCCTGCTTTCATTACGGTTTAAGGCGCCTACCGTTATAACCCTAGCAAGCTCAAGCATATTTTTTAATTGACGGACAAAAGGGACAGTTCTGTTCTGCCATCTGGAAGTGTCGTCAATTCCAATATGCTTCATCCTCTCCTGAATCTCCTGCAGCTTTTCATCTGTTTTTTGCAAACGGTCATTATGTCTTACGACGGTCACGTTATCTACCATCCAATCGCTCATCTCTACATGCAATTGATATGGATTTTCCGGCCCATCCATTTTGTATATTTTTTCGATTTCTTCCTCCTGCTTTTTTTGCTCACGTTCAAAAATAGAAGAAGGAAGATTATCATATGATTCTGCAAGACCACTTACATAATTCACTGCATTTGGTCCCGCAACCATACCTCCATAAATGGCAGACACTAAAGAATTAGCGCCAAGGCGATTAGCTCCATGGAATTGATAATCGCATTCTCCACAAGCGAAAAGCCCAGGGATATTCGTCATTTGCTCATAATCAACCCAAAGTCCGCCCATAGAATAATGCATAGCCGGAAAAATTTTCATCGGCAGCTTTCGTGGGTCATCCCCAACAAACTTTTCATAGATATCGAGAATTCCGCCGAGTTTACGCTGAAGCAGTTCTGGCGGCAAATGGGATAAATCTAGATAAACCATATTTTCTCCATTAATCCCTAACTTCAGATCTACACAAACATGGAAGATTTCCCTTGTCGCAATATCTCTCGGTACTAGGTTTCCATAGGCAGGATATTTTTCCTCTAGGAAGTACCACGGCTTTCCATCGCGATACACCCAGACCCTGCCTCCCTCTCCACGAGCAGATTCAGACATGAGCCTCAGTTTATCATCTCCTGGAATAGCTGTTGGATGGATTTGAATAAACTCCCCATTTGCATATCTAGCGCCTTGCTGGTAGGCAATACTATGTGCACTTCCTGTATTAATGATAGAATTTGTACTCTTTCGGAAGATGTTTCCGATACCGCCCGAGGCAAGAATAACGGCATCAGATTTGAAAACTTGAATCTCCATTGATTTTAAATTCTGCGCCGTAATCCCCCTGCATCTTCCTTCATCATCTTTCACAAGTGAGACCAATTCCCAATATTCAAACTTTTCAACAAGTCCTTCCGCCTCATATTTTCGAACCTGTTCATCCAATGCATATAGAATTTGCTGTCCTGTCGTTGCTCCAGCAAAGGCTGTTCTTGAATATTTAGCTCCTCCCAGCCTTCTAAAATCAATATGCCCTTCTTCCGTCCTGTTGAACTGGACGCCCATTCTTGCCAGTAAATAAATAATGTCTGGTGCTGCCTCACACATCGCTTTTACCGGCGGCTGGTTAGCTAAAAAATCCCCGCCGTAAATCGTATCATCAAAATGCTCCCATACGGAGTCCCCTTCACCCTTTGTATTCACCGCACCATTTATCCCGCCCTGGGCACATACTGAATGGGAACGGCGAACAGGAACGAGGGAAAATAATTTCACTTTTCTTTTGGCTTCTGCTATTTTAATAGTCGCCATCAGCCCGGCTAGGCCGCCGCCGACAACAATGATTTCTTGATTATTCATATATATCATCCACTCTCCCGTTGTTTCTCCTGTAGAGGAATCCCTAACTAACAAATGAGATTAAGCTCCATACTCCTACTACAGCTAATACGATACATACGACTGTGCAAACTTTCCGAATGGCATTTTGCGAAGCTGGCCCAATCGTAATCCCCCAAGTAATAAGTGCTGTCGATATTCCATTTGAAAAATGGTATACCGTACTCAATACACCGGCTAAATAGAAAACAAAGATAAAAGGATTCGATAAATGTTCACTTACAAGCTGGAAATCTACCTCTATTCCCTTCAATACAGGCCCTATTCTTAATGCCCACACATGATAAATAACGAAAATAAAGGTAATGATTCCTGTCACTCTTTGCAAAACAAAGCTAATATTTCGGCCATATTTATAAACATGAGCATTCTGTGTTGAAATAAAAGATAGATAGATTCCATAAACGGCATGATACAGCAGTGGCAATGCAATAAATACTATTTCTAAGACGAGCAAAAATGGCAAGCTGGTCATAAATTGAACATGTTCATTAAATCTTGCACTTCCTTGTATCGCTAACGCGTTTCCCATAAGATGCTGAATGAGAAAAAGGCCTAGCGGGATCAAACCCGCTAGTGAATGCAGTCTTGAAAGAACAAATCTACCTTTCCTTTTGGAAGGACTCGTGAAAGACAGTGGGGTTACTGTATTTGTTTGCACGATGGTTCCCCCTCTTTTAAGGACATCCACTCTTTTACAGTCCAATCCTCTAAGTGTAAAATGGCCTTAATTTGGTCTTCTGCATTATCAATTTTCCCATAAGTCATAACCTCGAATTTCTGAATCAATTCGTCCTTGGCTGCCGGCTTTTCCGGATCCCCCTTCGGATAGTCAGTAGATTGAATGAATGTTCTGCCATCCTTTAATAGTATTTCTACCTTCGCGCCCCATTTTTCTGGATAGGCATTTTCGTAGTATGGATCGACTAGAACCTCTACTTTACTCATTAACTCTCTAATTTCTGCTGAATATAAAATCTCTTCGCTATAATCGTTAAGTGATGCCCTGCTATTAGCTGCTATAAGGGCTGCACAAAACTGGCTGCTGAATTTGGATGCATAAACGGTATTCGGATTCGGATTATCTGTGATATTTAGAACGGTTTGATATGTTTTAATGGTAATCTTTTGAAGTTGATCATGTTGGAGGGATTGTTCTTTCATAATATCTAAGACACAGTCCATTGCTGGGTGCGTATGACGGCAGGATGCATGAATTTTGAAGCTGTTCTCGATGATTTTGAATTCCTGGCCAAGATTAGTTGTTATTTTTTCAGGATCGAATTTCTCAGACATGGCATGGAAAAAGCCGCGTCTGCCTTCTAAAATTTTGCTAGCTGATGTGAAATTCTTCTTCGCTAACAAAGCCGCAACTGTTCCGTTATAAGCAGCTTTCGCTGTATGAAGCTGTTTCGTGTTTGCTCCATCCTCAATGAATTCCCATAATCCTGCCGCCTGTGTTCCTGCATTCCCTAATGCATAGGCTGTTTGTTCGATTGAGAGATTTAACAGCTTTGCTACAGCCGCTGCAGAGCCAAACGTTCCACATGTTGCGGTATTATGCCAATAGTAGTAGTGGGAGGGGGAAACCGCTTCACCAATTCTGTAGCAAATTTCATATCCTGCTACAACAGCTGTAATTAAGTCTTTTCCACTTAAATTGTACCCTTCTGCAACAGCAACCGCTGCAGGAATAACGACTGTTCCAGCGTGGATAATGGAGGATTTATGAATATCATCCAATTCAACAATGTGGCTTGAAGCGGCATTTACTAAGCACGCATTCCCGATCGAGGACTTTCCTCCTGTAATGAGAGTTGCCTGCTCATGACCGCCCCATTCCTCTATCAATTCCTTTATCGATTGAATAGGCTTTTCATCTTTACCTGCTAAAGCAGAACCATACCAATCAAGAATACATAGCTTTGTAAACTCAACAACCTCTGAAGGCAAATCCTCATATTTAAGTTTAGTGGCATACTCAGCTAACGTCTTCGTTAATGTCATTTCACTTCACCCACTTTTACATTTAATACCGTTTGCAACACTTGAATCATATCATCATAGTGATCAACTACATGAGCTCCCGCCTCTTTCAGGGCCTGGATCTTAAGGGATGGGCGCCCTACATTTCCTGAAATCATGGCTCCTGCATGCCCAAAAACCGTCCCTTCAGGCATTGACTCAGTAAACTTGCCGGCAACAAACGAAATGAGAGGCTTTGTAAATCCTCCTTCTTGTAAAAATTGAGCCGCTTCTTCTTCGAAGGAAGTTCCTGGTTCAGAATAAGTGATCACTGCTTCCGTTTCATCATCTTTTTCAAACAAAGCGAGCAAATCCTTTATTGTCGTCCCTATTAAACTATCACCGCCAATCCCAACACTTGTTGAAACGCCAAACCCTGCCCGTTTCACCATCCATGAGGTTTCAGCAGTCATCCCTCCGCTCCTGGATATAACCCCGACACTGCCCGGAATGAAGCAACGTTCTGGACGATCTCCGCCAATCGAGCCCATTTTGATTTTGTCCTTTGGATTAATCAGACCAACCGTATTAGGTCCGATAATCGTAACCTTTTCTTTTTTCGCTGCGAATAACAGTTTTACTACGTCATGCTGAGGAATATTTTCTGTCGTTACGACAATAAGCTTGATCCCATTTGCAATCGCTTCAAGTACAGCATCTAGAGTAAATGCTGGAGGAACGACAATTAAACTCGCATTTACTTGATGATTTTTAACAGCCTCGGCCAATGTATCGTATACAGGAACACCCTGGACAAACTGTCCTCCTTTTCCAGGTGTTACTCCAGCATAAATAGCTGTACCATAGGAAAGTGTATGGGTAACAATCATGGAAGCCTCTCTGCCTGTAATCCCCTGAACAACTAGACGAGTCTGTTTATCTACTAGAATAGCCATTTACAAAACCTCCTCTAATTTCTTAACCATTTCAGCCGCCGCTTCCTCAATTGTTCGATCTTCTCCAAAATAAGTAATTCCAGCTTCAAGGAAGATTCTTTTTCCTTCCTCGTCATTTACCCCTGCTTCCCGGACAACGATTGGGAAGTGCTCTGGATTAATGTTTAGTTCTTGAATCGCATTGACGATTCCTCTTGCCATTACGTCAATTTGTGTATTATTCGTTATGTTATGGGCTACAAATAAACCTTTTACTCCTTCTTTGGAGAGAATCCCTTTTGTTAATGCCGTCACTTTTTCCTCAGAAGGATTTCCTCCTGTTTCTGTATAATTAGCCGGCTGTGCTCCTAAATGGACGAGTGCATCGAAGCTCAGCAGACTGCCTCCTCCACCGCCGCACATGAATCCAATGTCTCCTCCCTCCATTTCCGTGTACCGGGCTGTCCCGCGGTAATCTGCATCATTGACCTTAACCATTTCTTTTTCCAATTCAGTAAGCGGTCTCCATGATCTTTCACTGCCTGATTCCACAAGTCCATCAAGCTCTGGGTGCCTGTAAAGTGCGGCATCATCTACCCCCATTACAGAGGCTGCTGCTATCACATCCTCACCCTTTGTTAGCACTAGCGGATTAATCTCAAGAATATAACAATCGTATTTTGTAAAAACATCATACAGTTTACAAAGGATGGCAGATGCTTTAATAAGAGGTTTTCCTATAACGCCTAGTCTGCTCCATATTTCCTTTGCTTGATAAGGATGGAGGGAAGAAAATGGCTCAACATGATAAATAACAACCTTTTGTGGGGCATCCCTTACTAGATCCTCTACCTCGACTCCGCCTTCTGTCGTGGCTATGATGACTGGCTGCTGTTTTTGGGGATCAATCGTAATGGAAACATACCATTCTTCATCTATATCAATCTTGTTTTCTAGAAGGACTTTTTCTACAGGGTAGTTTCTAACGACCATTTGAAAAAGTTCATCTGCTTTCGTCTTTGCTTCTTCAACCGTATCCGCAAATTTAATGGCACCTGCTTTACCTCTTTTTCCAACTGGGACTAGAGCCTTTAATACCTTTGGTTCCGATATATGCTCCTCTCCAATTTCTGCACTTGAACTAATAACCGAATGTCCTGGAATAGGAATTCCATTTTCTTTAAGAATTGTTTTACTCGCATCCTCTAACATTCTTCCCATGCCGTTTCCCTCCCGTTTTAGGATATTGGATCCAATTTTATTGTAAAAAAACTTCAAAGCCGATTATCCTTATCATCCTCCAAGCTTTGAATTAATTGTTCACCTGTTCTAAAGATATGTTTTGAAACAAGTGCGGCTGCAGTTTCTTTGTTTCCACTAATAACAGCCTCAAGAATTTCCCTATGCTCATGATTAGACGTTTCCATTTTCCCCTTTATTAAATGAGGGGTCTGCTGCGGGAATCCACTCCATAACGTCCCGATAAAAGAATTTAGTCTTTCCCATTTACAGCGCCTAACAAGGAGCCGATGGAAATCAATATTATGCTGAATAAACTCATCAACATCCACAGCAGATTCCATTTTCTCTACAAGATCGGATAACTCATTTTTATCCTCTTCTGTAAGGAGATCCATGCTTTTATATACAGCCATTTTTTCAAGCTCTGCTCTGAGTGCGTAAATTTCTTCTATATCCTCAATGTTGATTGATTTTACAACAGCTCCTTTATGAGGCTCCAGAAGGATCAGCCCTTCGGATTCCAATTTTCGAAAGGCCTCCCTCACTGGCATGCGGCTTACTCCCAATTTATCAGCTAAATCCGATTGCTTTAATCTTTCTCCCGGCCTGAAATCCCCCCTGATAATCGCTTCTCTTAAAATATTGCATACCTTTAAATGTAAAGTGTCTCTGTTCTCTATGCGCAATTCTGACATTTTCGGCTACCTTTCTTTTTACATTTTTATAAATCCTTACAATAAACCAATCCAGTTCCACCATGTTGCTGCGGTTAATACGGTCACAGCTATCATCGCTATAGTCATCCATAACCCAGGAATTAAAAAATCCTTCTGCTGAATTTGTCCAGTACTGTGGACAACAATATTAGGTGTTGCTTCTACTACAAGAATATAGCCATGCAGACAAGCAAGTGAAGCAGTGACACAGATTAAAACAGGATCTGCACCAGCTGTTGTTGCTAGCCCTATAAATATTGGAATGAGAATCACCACAGCTGTCGATACGTTGGCAACGACTAAATGTAAAACTTGTGTAATGACTAAGACAGAAAAAACAGCTAAAATAGGCGAGCGAAGGAGATCAATGAACCAGCCAGCTGTTAAACTGCCGCCAATCAATTCGGTTGCTCCCGAATGATTAAATGCATATCCTAAAGATAAAGTAACCCCCATGAGTAAAATGGTATCGAAATTTATTTTCACCATACTTTCCCACTTTGAGCAGCCAATTCCTGGGAAAGCCATTAAAATTGCCCCTAAAAGTGCTGGGATGCTAGGATGCAATCCGTGAAAAGGCTCTGTAAACCATAACCCTACAATTAAAATGAGAATCGCGATGCATTTTTTTTCTTGAACATTTAAGCTTCCAAGCTCATCTAATTTCTTTTTCATTTCTTCCTTCACATGTGGAAAATCCTTATTTTCTGGCTGCAATGCAAAGCTTTTTAATAGAACGAACCAAACTACCGGAATAAGCAGGAGCCAAATTGGTACTGTGTACAGGAACCATTGAAAATAAGTTATTTGAATTCCGAGGAATTCTTTTAATAACTCAACAGTTAAAATATTGCCAATGGCTGCAGTCATGACAACAGTCCCGCTGATTGTCCCTCCAAAAGCTACGGCTAACATAATCATTTTCCGCAGATTCCCATTTTCCTTTACCTCTATTGTGTCGAGAGTCATCATTGCAACTGGAATAAGAAGGGTTGCTCTAACAGCTACAGCAGGTATAAAGAAAGCCTGAATTTGCGGAATGATAATAATACTTCCTACTAATCCTTTTGCCGTTCCTCCCCATTTCGCCAGGATAAAATAGGCGAGTCTTTTGGCGAGAGGGGTGTCATTAACCCCGATCGCAAGCATCATCCCACCGATAATCAGAAATACGGCAGGGGATGAAAATCCGCTATATACCACTTCTTTTGGGACAATCTCAAAAACCGTCATTAAGATAAGCAATAGGACGGCTGTCACTCCTAATGGAACAGGTTCAAACGTCCAATAGAGAACACTCATACCTAAAAGCCCAAGCATGATTTTTGCTGTGTCACTATAATTTTCCGGGAGTATGAAATAAATAGCGGCCATGATAATAACGCCTAAAACAAGCGTAAAGACCTTTGACCTATCAATGGGAATTGAACTAGATTGTTTTGAACTTGGAACTACATGTACTTTTCTTTTTGCATTTGGAGAACCCATACTACTCTCCCACTTTCATTGAAAAAGCTATGAGCTTATTTCATGTTCTACTCCCTAATAAATAGGATTACTTATTTTTGAAGGCTTGCATTGTTTAATAAATTCACTTAAATCATCTAATTCTTCAAATCGATATACGTAATCAATTAGCCTGTTCTTAGATTCTTCACTTATGATCCTTCCTGTTACATCCAAAAACTTATCCTTTAGTTGCTGATCAGTCATCGGAACATCCATACTGCCAATGGCATGCTCTACAAAATACCTAATCTCACGTCCATCTATCAGGGTGACTGTGACTATGGCTTGATCTTCCTTCATTTTTTCATCAATCGTAAGCGCGATTTTTGACCTAAGCTCTTTAATCTTTGGATCATTTACAAATTCATCTGAAAACTCATGAACACTTGCCTTTAAATTTAGAAATCCTGCAGCGACACAGTGGAAAACACTGAACTTCCCTTCAAGACCTGTCATAATTTCTGTTTTTCCTGTTAACTCTTTTACGAGTGGATGGCCGGTAAGACTAATGGATGCAACTTCCTCTGCCTGTAACTGGTGTTCCCTCTGAATGTTGATGATTCCATCGATAGCTGGGTGTGTTACGATTCCGCTTGCAAATGGTTTATAGGAGTTCTTTTCAATTTCCCATGATTGCCCCCATCCTTCAGTTAGAAGCTCTAGTTTATTTTCTTCCGACAATACATGAATAAAGCCCCGTTCAGCCTCTAAAGCCTTTGTTGAGCTTGTAAACCCTTCTCCTGCAATAAGTGCGGCGAGCATTCCATTCATGGCGGCTTTTCCTGGGTGATAAGGTTTAGTCATCGTTCCAAACATTTCCCTTAAACCAGTTGGGTCAGTTGCGGCAATTCCAATGGCATAGGCTGTTTTTTCCTCATCAAGACCGAGTAGTTTGCATATAGCAACAGCTGCTCCAATTCCCCCGACACTTCCAGTGATATGCCAGCCCCTCCAATAATGGGATGGATAAATGGCTTTTGCTAATCTTGCTTGAACCTCGCAGCCAATGATAAATGCCTCTAATACCTCTTTCCCTGTTCTTTTATGGTGCTCGGCAAAAGCTAAAATAGCAGGAAAAACAGGTGCAGATGGGTGAAGGACTGTTTCCAGCAGCGTATCATCGAAATCAAATATATGTGATGACATTCCATTTAATAATGCAGCAAACAGCATATCCGTTTTTTCGTTTCTTCCTAAAATAGTTGCCTGAGGAGTACTTTCCATCATTTTCGAAACAGCTAGCACTTTATCCATCGATTCATGGTTAGCTGCTCCAATTGCTACACCCAGCCAATTCAGAAGACTTCGTTTTGTTTCATAAATGGCATTTTCGCTAATATCTTCATAGTTTGTTTGTTTAATATGGGATACTAATTCGTTAGTTATCATCGAAATCATTGCCTCCTAATGACTTTATTTACCCGAATACTGTAATAGACCTTTTGCTTTCTTATAAACAGGGTAGTCTACTAGTTTATTTCTAACTGAAATTGAGGCTATTCCCTTCAGTTCTGCTTCCTCAAATGCCTTCACAATTTCCATTGCTTCTTCTATCTCCTCTGACTCTGGAGTGAAAACTCGGTGAATAGATTCAAGCTGCTTTGGATGGATGGCTAACTTTGCTTTAAACCCAGATCTTCTTGCACGAACAGCCTCATTAGTTAATCCTTCATCATTTGCTAAATCTGGATATACTGCATCTACCGGATTTCCGATTCCTGCTGCTCTTGATGCATTGACAATTTGGGATCTTGCATAAATGAGTTCCTCGCCGCTGGCTGTCAATTCACAATCAAGATCGAGACAGTAATCAATCGAACCAAATACTAGCCGTGGAATGAAATGATGCGCATTTGCGATATCAAAAGCAAAATGAACCCCCTTTGCGGTTTCAATAAGCGGCAATACCTCAAATGGACATTCAGCTTTTTCCAATCTTTCAAAGCGTTCAATCACTGTTTGACATATGACCTTCATGTTACTGCCATTTTCTGATTTGGGCACAATAATTCCTGCTGCACCTGCGTCAACAGCAGCCTCAACATCCGCTCTCCATAAAGGAGTTGTAATATCATTGATCCGAACATAAATATCCTTTTCTTGCGGGTTATTAATAAGGAAATTTTTTACTCTTTCTCTTGCAATATCTTTTTCACTAATTGCCACTGCATCCTCTAAATCAAAAATCACACAATCAGCTTCACTGGCAATTGCCTTGCCCATCATTTTTTCAGAAGTTGCAGGAACAAATAAGTAGGATCGCTTTATTTTCATATAACTTTCTCCCTTTATGGATATTGGATCCAAATTTTTTATAAAAAGTTGGCAGAGCTATGAAAAATTAGCTCTACCGTAATGGGTTCAATTAATCTTCTATAAATTCCAGGAGCTTATTTCCAGCCCTCATAATGTGATTTTCGACCAATAATCTTAATTTTATTGGATCATTCTCATCTAAAGCCTTAAGCATATTTTTATGCTCCTGATTAGAAACTACGACAGTATTTGGGATTAATATTGGAACGTACGCCGGATATCCCTCAATTAATTCCTTGGTAAGGATTTTTATCTTTTTCCACTTACAACCTTTTTGCAATAATGAGTGAAACTGCTGATTATGGTTCATGTAAGAGTCCATATTGTTCGTTTCAATATCATGATCCATGGACTCGACAAGTGTTTGGAGTTCCGCTTTATCCTTTTTCGTTAAAAAATTCATTGATTTTTGCACAGTAATTCCTTCTAATAAAGATCTTAAATAATAAAGCTCTTCAATATCCTCATTACTAACTCCAATAACCTGTGCCCCTTTGTGAGGAAAAAATATCACTAGCCCTTCCCTTTCAAGGCAACGCAATGCCTCCCTCACCGGCATTCTGCTTACACCAAGCTTTGTTGCCAATTCATCCTGGATTAATCTTTCTCCAGGCTTAAATTGCTGTGTAAAAATGGCTTCCCTTATCATTGCTGTCACTTTTTCCTGCAATGTAAGAAAATCATTTGACTGTTTCATGAAAGAACCCCTCATCGACAACACACTTTATTTATTTTGCTAGAAATAAAGAAATTTGCGGGAAAATAACGACCAATATTAAAGCAACGACCATAAGGACAAAGAATGGGGCAACACCTTTTACGACCTCCCCAACCTTTTCTCGAGTGATTCCACTGACTACGAATAAATTTAATCCGACTGGAGGAGTAATCATTGCAATTTCCATATTAATTGTCATAATAATCGCAAAATGGATGATATTAATGTCAAATATCACAAGGACAGGAAGTAAAATAGGCAAAGTTATCAAAATAATCGCTACTGCTTCTAAGAACATGCCTAGTACAAAGAACATGAGATTGACGCCAATCATGAATATCCATTTATTAGAAGAGCTTTCCTCAATCCAAGCAGCAAAATTTTGCGGTACTTGTTCAGTCGTTAAGAACATTCCAAAAATCATCGCGGAGGCAATGACTAGAAAGATCATAGCTGTAATATTTATTGATTCCTTTAAAATTTCTCTAAATTTAGGGAATGTCATCTCCTTATATATAAATACAGAAACAATGACTCCATATAAACAGGAAACGAATGCAGCCTCGGTTGGTGTTACAATCCCCGAGTAAATTCCGCCAAGAATAATAACTGGCAACAAAAAGCCCCAAATCGCTTTATATGATTTTTTCCACCTTACATCCATCGGCTCTTTCGGCAATTGTCCATAATTATTAATTCTTGCATTAACAATTGCTGACACTAGCAAGATTCCACCTAACATAAGACCTGGAAGAACCCCTGCAGCAAACAGCTTTCCTACAGATTCCTCTGCTACCGATGCGTAAATGATCAATGGAATAGATGGGGGAATCAAAATTCCGAGCGTTCCTGCCGCTGCTACTAACCCCATAGCATATCGTTTGCTATAGCCCGCTTTAATCATTCCAGGAATCATGATACTGCCTATCGCAGCAGCTGTCGCTGGGCTGGAGCCTGAAATAGCAGCAAAAATCA
>NZ_JBALOZ010000040.1:0-948 GCF_036965125.1 Bacillus sp. JJ1503 | reverse complement strand
TGACCAACCCATGATTTTAATGCTTCAATTAAATGATACGAGATACCGCCCTTTGACATGATAATACCGGCAAAAACGAAGCCTGGTATCGCCATTAAGGTCGCTGAATTTAAGGAGTTAAACATTTTTTGAATGACAGTATATAGTGTAAAATCAATCATTGACAATGCTACTATACTTGAAAGCCCTAAACTGATCGCTATCGGTACTCTGATTAAACAAAGAATGGCAAATACTAGAAATAGGACTAAGACCGGACTCATGCCCCTACCCCCTTGTCACCTGGATTATTCGCTGATTCCTTCATTTCTTCATAAAGCATTTCAATTTCTCCTGCCAGTTCACGCTTATCACCCTTCATTGCGCGATATGCGTTAATTATGAAGTAAAGTCCAAGCAATCCCATTCCAATAGGAAGAACGAGATAGGTTATCCAAATCGGAATCCCTACATCAATCGTTGTCATTCCCTGTTCCTTTGAAAGCGTAATCAATTCTAATGACGAATAGGCCAGGAAAAATGAAAAGAATCCACCAATAATATTAGCGATTGTTGCAACTACTTTTTTCATTCCAAAAGGTAATGAATCAAACAAAAGCTCCACTTGAATATGTCTTTTATCTTTTAAAGCCATTCCAAAACCTAAGAAAATTGCCCATACTAGTAAAAACTCAAAAACCTCCGTAATCCAAGCTGGCGGTGCATTCACCACATATCTCATAAATACACCATACAAACTTACCAATACCCCTCCAACAAATAGCACCCCAGCTGCTCCTTCTTCGATGCGATCAAGCCATTTCAAGAGTTTCATACAAATCAACTCCTTTTTTTAGATTGTATCCAATCTTTATTTCATTCTATTTTTCAATATACTAGATATGAACAGAAAAATAAATAGAAAATTCAATATTTTTATTTAATTTTCTATATTCACAATATTTAATA
>NZ_JBALOZ010000039.1:6634-6832 GCF_036965125.1 Bacillus sp. JJ1503 | reverse complement strand
AATGAACTTCTTCAATATCAAGAAATGCTATTTTCCCCATCCCTGAACAAATTTTATTATCAATGATATTTACGAAAAAACAGGAATATGCTGAGTTGGGGTGAGAAATTAATCAATTATCCTCTCCAGGCTTGTAATAATTAGGGTCATTTTTATGATCCTTGATGTCATTATTATCAATAGATAATTTTCCATTTT
>NZ_JBALOZ010000039.1:0-6498 GCF_036965125.1 Bacillus sp. JJ1503 | reverse complement strand
CCTCCATAACGGCAATAGCGATATTTTGCGTATCCATGTACCCTTTCATCCGCAAATGGGACAATAATTCATTCACAGGCATTCGTACCTTTTTCAGTCCCTTTCGATCGATGTCCCCATTACGAATCAATACAGTAGGGCTGCTATATAAGAGCCATCTTAATTTATTATGTAGGGATAAACGGACGATAATTTTATAAATAATAAAAGTGATTCCAGAATAGATGATGGCTTTCCCGAGATTATTGACCTCTATCGGTGTACTGATAATATTCGTAAGCACAAAGAAATACAATAAATCAAACGAGTGCATTTCGGCCACGGCCTTTTTTCCTGACAGCCTTAAAAATAAAAATCCGACCAAAAACACAATAACTGCTCGGTAAATTAGTTCCAAATGTGGTTCACCTCTGGGAAATTCGGCTATTACTATCGATAGTATGAGTAGATTCGACCAGATCTAATCTAGGGAAAAATCTTTTTATTAGTATTAAAAATGAGCACTGCCATAGTGCTAGTTGGTCCAATGGTAAAATAGCATAACTAATACCCTTGACTAGACACGTGCAACAACTACCTAGATTGAATTTAAAAAACAATGATGAATCCATGAAGCAGTGCGCTACTGTATTTTTTCTGTATCAGCATCCCACTCAGATTCCTGTAACATTTGGTCAATATGCATCCTAGTTTCCGCATTAAATAATAATTGTCTAGATAGTTAATTAATGTGGGGTTAATAAGAATGCTGATCCTTCCATCAGTTTTGTGACATTCATAACTTTCCCTGTAAAATCAGTGTTAAAAATTAACCATTCTGGATTTAGTTTAGATTTAAATATGGTGTGTCCGTTAGTTTTTGATACAAGTTGTCTAGAGAGGGTCACAATCGTCTTCCCTTCTCAGATTTCTCGCGTATTCCGCTTCCTTGGACAACATTTCCGGATCCTCGGTCAGCTCCGGCGCCTCAAATACTTGACGCAATTCAATCTGACCTTCCCCATGTCCTTGTGGATCCGGCATCCGCATGGCCCACTCGATGGCTTCTTCCCTCGAATTCACATCAATTAGTATGAACCCAGCAATCAATTCATTCGTTTCCGTAAATGGGCCATCCGTGACCAGCGGCTTTTCTCCTTGTTTTGGATACGAAAGCCGAATCCCATTTGAACTTGGATGAAGTCCTTTAGCCATAATTCGCACGCCTGCCTTCACTAATTCCTCATTGTACATCGTCATGGCTTCCCTGAGCTCTGGGCTCGGAAGATTTCCGGCTTCCGAATTCTTTGAGGCTTTGACAATTATCATAAACAGCATAAAAAGTTCCTCCTTCTTTTTTAAAGGCAAATCCCTTAATTAACATCTTTATAAATACAACGAACCGATATCTTCAAAATCNNGGATATTCCTTCCTATACCCTTCTTCCACTAACCTGCCCGTTAGCTTAATAACTTCAACAAAATAAGCGATAACCCTTTCTGGATCATCGCACCTAATAGTAGAAATGTAAACTTAATGAGATGTTCAATAAAGAATAAAAAAATTAAATAAAAGCAATTTTGATAAGAATAATGAATTTACCTTTAATGTTTTCTAAAAAAATCATTTAGTATGGACGCCAGATTTTCTGGAGCTTCCATATTTATTTCATGCCATACACCCATAATTGTCCGAATTTCTGCTGTTGCGATTTGATCTGCCAATTTCTCCGATGCCCTTTTATTCGCTTTATCATTTTCCCCACATAAAACCAAAGTATTGCACTGAACCTTTTTTAAGTCGTTACTAAAATCTAATTCCATCATAGAATTTGACAATATAATAAAATCATTTTTGCTGGAACCAAGTTTCTGAAAAGGAGATTCTGGCATAAGTCGAAAAATGGTATTTTGAACTTTAAGCAACATTTTAGGCATTTTGTATTGTGGTGCTATTAAAACCAGTGAGTCAACTCTACTTGGATGGTCAATCGTATAATTCAATGCAACTACTGCTCCTAGAGAAAGTCCAATAAGGACAACTGGCTCGGAATATTCTTCTATGTATTCAGAGAAAGCGGTGTATAGATTGTTGTAAGTAGGCTCTTTATCTTTCAAAAGGTTAAACAAATCAGGATTTGAAATTTGAGTTGTATCACCCATGTAAGAAATAGTTTTCTCCCAACTTGAGGAACTTTGCCCTAAACCATGAACGAAGATGTATCTCATTAAAGTATCCTCCATCTTCATAAATTCTATATATTGATAATACCTTACAAACTAAATCTTTTCTATTTTTTAGTAATAATGCACCTATTTCTTATTGAACTATTGCATCCGTTAGTTTAAGTGTATAATTTCACAATCACTTTATAAAATATAGATTTGTCAACTCCACTCATTTTGTTAGTTTCTCCGCTACAACATTAAAATTAGTTGTTGATGTTGATTCTTCATATAAGAAAGTAATTTTATAATCTATTACTTCATTCGTTTCTATTTTAAGAATTGATGTTGTTACTGTACCATCCCCGACATAAGTTAACCGACTATTATCGGCGATTTCGTAAGTTTTTACACCATCTACTTCATTTACTGCAAAACCTATTCTTTGAATCGTATCTCCGTAAATAAAAGCAAGATTGCAACTATTATTTTCTGTTTTATCGTAAAAAGAAATAACCGCCTTTAACATTGGTAATTTATCATCTTTCACTAATATATAATCAAAGATTTCATAATTATTATAATCTCTGTTCATCTTAAATGTTGCTATTGCGTCATCCTTGGTATAATTCTTTTTAACTGATGTTTGTTGATTTTGATTCAATGAAGAATCTGGATATTCCGATACACTCTGAGTAGTATTAGAACATCCTATTAGGGTTAAAGACAAAAATATCACTAAAGTTAATCTTAGTTTCATACATTTTTCCTCCCTACTTAAAAATTATTAATAAATTAACATGATTTCCACATGATTTTAGTTAAAAACCTTAAAGATAGGGCATGAAACCTTTCATATTTTAGGCTTATTAATTGTATTCCTTGTTGTATAAAAGCACCCTTTACTTGAATAACCAAACATCACTTCACTTTTTTACGAAATTTAAAATCCACCTTATAATTCCAATAACCAGAATAAGAACCCCATTAGCTAATGTTATAAGTCCTAAAAATGCTCCACCATAGCCTGCACCTTCGCCTGTTCCTCCAGAACTCCAATCATAAAAATGAAGAAATAATGCACCACTTGAAAAACCAATCATTGGGGCAAGTACCATCATTAAGATGCCTGATACCATAAGATTCAATTTTCCCTTTTTAAACAATGTAAAGAAAACAACATTAAGCGATATTATAATTAAGATGAATAATGTCAAAATTAAATTTCCCTTAATATATCCCCCTATCAGTTAAATTTTACCACAAATAACCATCATCCTTGTTGTACTATTCTGCCACTTTAGTTGAACAAGAAAAAAGAGCCGTCTAAGCAGCTCAACGATCTTCAAGTAAAGCACCCATTAGTGAAATAAAACTTATAAATGCAAAACACTATGAACAAAATTATTTGCATTCTCTGCGTCTTTTTTTCTAACAGAAACAACATATTGTTGTTTATAATTCTTGTTCATTCCGAAACTTCCAAAGTTTCCTCTCGATGTACCAGGTCCCAACCATTTTCCTGAAGGATCAATAACTTTATAGGTATATTTAATACCTTCTCTTTTTAAAATTGCTCTTACCTTTGAAAATTCTTCCATTGAAAATCCTATATAAACATCTTCTTTATTAAAGAAAAACATATCCATCCCCCCCTATTACCACAACTACTGCTTTTTACACTATCCTGCACCTTTAGTTGAACAAGAAAAAAGAGCCGTCTAAGCAGCTCAACGATCTTCAAGTAAAGTAGAATTGTTAAAACTTTATATCTTTCGGTAATGGGCTTTCCAGCTTAACACGATGAAAAACTCTTTCTTCCTTAAATTAACAGGTTTGAGGTACTCTCCCATTCAGACTTAAGAATTGAATATTGATATTCGTCAATCCACTGTCCTTTTGACATGTAATTTTGTAAAAAATGCCCTTCTCGCTTCATACCAACGCGTTCAAGTAAAGCAATAGACTTGTTATTTCTAACATCTGTATGTGCAATTACTTTGTGTTTTCCTAATACATTAAATATATAATCCAATAACGCACTAACAGCCTCACTTGCATATCCATTCCCCTGGTATCCTGGAGAAAGAGTAAACCCGATTTCTACAATATTGGGTTCGTCTAAAAGCGTATGAAGTGCACAATCTCCAATGAGTTGATTAGTCTCAGCTAAAGCAATGGCAAACTGGAACCAAGTACCTGGTTGATTAGGGTTATTTTTACTTTGTTCATTAACGAACGATTCGGCTTCGTGATATTGATAATTCTCCCATGATTGAAATTTAGCAACTTCAGAATTTGAACGATAAAAATGGAAGTCATCAGTGTCGTTAAGACTAAATCTTCTTAAAATAAGACTTGTTGTTTTTGCGAAAATTTGATTGTTTTTTTCCATGGTTTTTCCTTCCTAAACTTTCGTCAAGTAGATTTCATTGTTAACTGTTTTGCGGTTTTACCACCAGAAGCGGTCAGCCTCTATTGTGATAAAGCCCCCGTTACTTGTCTAAGGTACTAGCCTCACTCTTTTATTCTAAGTTGTCGTCTAAGTTCTTTAAATGGAGTAGCATAAGAGTCCTCATATTTCTTAATATATTGTGTTAACATAGACCAATTACTTTCGAGGTGAGGATGTATCTGGGTGGTGTCAGCAAGACTATAAAGTTCAATTAAGAAGTAAAGGGTTTCCCTACTAAAAAGTCATCCCCTAATTGTAATAAAACCTCAATAACATTTGGAATGTAGTTAAACGCTTCTTTGGGAGACATTCCCTTAGTAATTAATTCGAAGGAATTACTAAAATACCACTCATCTTTGTCTAATTTATCTTCCCATTCCACAAATATTTCTAATAACCTATTATCCATTGTCATCACGCCCAAGATTGCAATTTTATATACATATTTTATCACTTTTTGTTCAACAATCTGGCCCTTTTCATGAAGAAAGACGCTTTCCTTGTTTCAGAAAAGCGCCCTTTCGTATTATAAGGTCAGCCAGATAAGAAAATATTTCTTGTTGACGATTTTTAATAGGGTTTTATTTTTAACGGTAGCCAGGGTAAATGTAACTGCCCATGGGACTTAGATCCCGTTAAAGTAAACAGTTTACCCCCTCCTTGTAGAAACACGTTGAGGCTGGTTGGGACATAAATCTAGAATAACAAGCAAAGCTGTGACACTGCAAGAAGGAAGAATTAGGGGTACCTGCAAATAAGAGATTAGGAGATGATGAGGATGAATCCAGTCGTTGGACTGGAAATTTCAAAAGGAGAAAGTCGGTTCAAGCTTTTGTAGATAAGGGAAACCTTTTTGTAAGGGCTTTAAAGTATCCATACTCTTGAGAGGCTTGGATTACTTGTAGAGTTCTTAGATCATGAACAGAAAGAAACAGGTCAGAAGAAGCCAGAAGCCCTCAGTGATTCTAGAAGCATCTTGGACACTATCAAACACCAGTTGTCCAATATCTAGATGAACTTGGATATTTATTAATTATTATTAATCCTTTAATTTCGTATAAGGCAAAGAGTTCAAGTCTAACTTTTGAACTCTTGCACTAGTTAATTAAGTAAAGTATGTCACATATTGTAGTTCATTTATTCTTTAAATGATAACCCTACTTCTTCTAATGAAGTTCTCAAAATAGGTAAGGAAGCTGGCCCAATACCATGAATTTTTAAAATTTCTTTTTCAGTGTACTTTGATAGTTCCTTCAAAGTGTCAATCCCTTCGTGAACCAATGCATTTCTTGCAGGTGAACTGAGTTTCGAAAGAAAGCCACTTTTAGGCTTATTCTCTTTATCACAGGTAGGACAACTTGGACACTCACTACTTTTGTAATACTTATGTCCTTTTTCACAAATCCTTAAACTTTTTTCTACTGTCAAAATAAACTCCTCCAAATAAATTCTGTATCCAATTTTAACATATTATATTTTGCATATTAGTTATACAATATCTACAAAACAATGTTTGTCCCTATTCAGGAATGCTGCCCCGAATGCTGAATATAGAATATACAACCTAAAAGCTACTTATACTTAAACCCTAGCTACCCTTTAGGTTGAGTAAATTATTTTCAAGAATAATTTTATGTATTCCTTTTTCATCGGTATACGTATCAATAACATCAAATCCATTTTTTATATTCAAAATTAACATATTACGCCATTTATTCATTGTTTTTGTTTGAACAACACTATAACCCAGTTCCCTTACATATTGATGTTGCTTTTCCATTAGGGTCGAAGCTACACCAAATTTTCGATAATTGATATCCACTCCCCCCATCCAACTATAAAATTTATTATCATCCAATGCATATCCAATCTTAAATCCAATAAGCTTTGTACCACTC
>NZ_JBALOZ010000038.1:0-5429 GCF_036965125.1 Bacillus sp. JJ1503 | reverse complement strand
TTTGGTATAAAAATGAATGAGTGTTCATTCAAAAGGTGTAAAAGGGGGAAATAAACTTGATCCAACAAATCAAAAAAGCAGCAGTTCTTGGTTCTGGAGTGATGGGCTCTGGTATTGCAGCTCACTTAGCGAATATTGGAATCCCAACACTATTGCTGGATATTGTACCTCGAGAATTAAATGAAACAGAGAAAGCAAAAGGGTTAACCCTTGATGATAAGGCAGTTAGAAATCGAATTAGTGAAGCAGGCCGCCAAAAGCTATTAAAGCAAAAACCCGCGCCGCTTACGTCTAAAGAGAATTTATCATTAGTAGAAGCTGGTAACTTCGATGACGACATGGAGCGTTTAAAGGATGTTGATTGGGTCATTGAGGTTGTCGTTGAAAATCTCGATATTAAAAAGCAGGTTTTTGAAAAGGTAGATCGCTATAGAAAGCCTGGCAGTATCGTAAGTTCAAACACATCTGGAATTTCCGTTGAGGCGATGTCAGCAGGACGCTCTGAGGATTTTCAGAAGCATTTCCTCGGGACTCACTTTTTTAACCCGCCTCGCTATTTAAGGTTGTTAGAAGTTATTCCTACGAAAAACACTGATGCCAAAGTATTAAGCTTTATGAAGCAATTTGGCGAAGATAAGCTGGGCAAGGGCGTTGTTGAAGCGAAGGATACGCCAAACTTTATTGCTAACCGCATCGGGACGTACGGGCTGTTAGTCACTTTACAGGAAATGCTCAAAGGCGGCTATAGTGTTGGAGAAGTTGATTCCATTACAGGACCGTTAATCGGCCGGCCAAAAAGTGCAACCTTCAGAACACTTGATGTTGTCGGTTTAGATACATTTGTCCATGTAGCCAATAATGTCTATGAGCAAGTGGAAGGCAAGGAAAAAGAAGTCTTCACAGTGCCAGACTTTATGAAAGAGATGCTTAATAAGGGCTGGCTAGGCAGCAAGACTGGCCAAGGGTTTTTCCTCAAGCAAGGGAAAGAGATTCTAGAGCTTGATCCAAACACTTTTGAATATGGGCCTCGGAAGAAACTGAAAACAGCGGCAACAGAATTAAGCAAGCAGGAAAAAGGCACAGCCAACAAAATGAAAGCGCTAATATATGCTGATGACCGTGCTGGCCAGCTACTATGGAATATATTAAGTCCGGCTCTACTTTATTCAGCTGAATTATTAGGAACCATTGCTGATGATGTTGTTGCAATTGATCAAGCAATGAAATGGGGCTTCGGCTGGGAGTTAGGACCATTTGAAATTTGGGATGCCATTGGTGTAGAAAAAGCCGTGAAGAAAATGGAAGAGGCTGGTTTAGAGGTTCCGGTTTGGGTAAAGGAAATGCTCGATAACGGTCATGCATCATTCTATAAAGAAGCCGAGGATGGAAATCTCTTTTTCTATGAAAATGGCGAATACAAGCCAGTAGTTGAAAATCCGAAGAAAATAAATTTAAAAAGATTGAAAAAACAAAAAGGCGTCATTAAAAAGAACAGCGGTGCAAGTCTTATTGATCTAGGCGATGGTGTTGCTTTGCTAGAGTTCCATTCTAAAAGCAATGCACTTGGTCTAGACAGTATCCAAATGATTAACTACTCCATTGATGAGGTAGAAAAGAATTTCAAGGGACTTGTAATCGGTAACCAAGGCAAGAACTTCAGCGTTGGTGCGAATCTTGCCATGATCCTGATGGAAGCACAGGATGATAATATTTATGAGCTTGACATGGTCGTCCGTCACTTCCAGCAGGCAATGATGAAAATTAAATACAGTTCTAAGCCAGTTGTTGCAGCTCCATTTGGCATGACGCTTGGAGGCGGATCAGAAGTTTGTCTCCCAACTGCGCATATTCAGGCTTCAAGCGAAACGTATATGGGGCTTGTGGAAGTTGGGGTAGGGCTGATTCCTGGCGGAGGCGCTAATAAAGAGCTTTATTTAAAGCATCTCAATAACCTGCCTAATGGGGTTGAATTTGATCTTCAAAAAGTTGCAAACAAAGTATTTGAATCGATTGCTATGGCAAAGGTTTCTACATCAGGGGATGAAGCACGCGAAAACAATTTTTTGAATGCTGCTGATGGTATTAGTGTGAATGGTGATCATTTACTTTATGATGCGAAGCAGGCAGTACTAGCTCTTTATGAAAGAGGCTATCAGCCGCCCATCCGCAAAAAGGTGCCAGTTGTTGGTGAAACGGGTTATGCAACTTTACTTTTAGGAGCACAGACAATGCTTTATTCTGGTAATATTTCAGAGCATGATCTAAAAATTGCGAAGAAGTTAGCTTATGTCATTGCAGGTGGAAAAGTACCTTTTGGAACTGAAGTGGATGAACAATATTTACTAGATTTGGAAAAAGAAGCCTTCCTAAGCCTGCTAGCTGAGCCAAAGACGCTGCAGCGCATGCAGCATATGCTCGTGAAAGGGAAGCCATTACGTAATTAATATAGTGGAAGAGTAATAGGGTTCATTTTTCAATAGATAAGAAAGAGAGGGAATAGAATGAAAGAAGCGGTTATCGTTGCAGGAGCCCGCACTCCGGTTGGCAAGGCAAAGAAAGGGACGCTCGCCAATGTAAGACCGGATGATTTAGGTGCCCTCGTTGTGCAGGAAACATTAAAGCGAGCAGGAAACTATGAGGGAAATATCGATGACTTAATTATTGGATGTGCCATGCCGGAAGCAGAGCAGGGCTTAAATATGGCTCGAAATATTGGGGCATTGGCTGGACTTCCATATAATGTTCCGGCGATCACTATTAATCGCTACTGCTCATCAGGATTACAATCCATTGCCTACGCAGCTGAGAAAATTATGATCGGACACGCAGACACAATCATTGCTGGCGGGGCTGAGTCAATGAGTCTTGTTCCGATGATGGGTCACGTGACTCGTCCCAATATTAAATTGGCGGAATCAGCTCCTGAGTATTATATGGGCATGGGTCACACAGCTGAAGAGGTTGCGAAAAAATACGGGATTTCCCGTGAAGATCAGGATGCCTTTGCCGTTCGAAGCCATCAAAAAGCAGCAAAAGCCATTCAAGAAGGAAAGTTTAAGGATGAAATCGTTCCCGTTGACGTAGCCTTACGATCAATTGGAAAAGACAATAAATTGATCGAAAAAAAGATTACATTTAGTCAAGATGAAGGTGTAAGAGCGGATTCTACGATTGAAACATTGGCTAAGCTTCGTCCAGCTTTTTCTGTTACTGGAACGGTAACAGCAGGGAATTCATCCCAGACAAGTGATGGAGCAGCAGCGGTCATGGTCATGGACCGTGAAAAAGCAGAATCAACTGGCTTGAAGCCAATGGCCAAATTCAGATCATTCGCTGTCGGCGGAGTGCCGCCAGAAATTATGGGAATTGGCCCAATTGTCGCTATCCCTAAAGCATTAAAGCTAGCAGGCCTTGAATTATCAGATATCGGACTATTTGAACTAAATGAAGCATTCGCTTCCCAATCGATCCAAATCATTCGAGAGTTAGGCTTAGACAAAGAAAAGATAAACGTGAACGGCGGCGCCATTGCACTAGGCCATCCGCTAGGGTGCACAGGGGCGAAACTTACACTATCGCTCATTCATGAAATGAAACGCCGCAATCAGCAATTCGGCATCGTCACCATGTGCATAGGCGGAGGAATGGGCGCAGCCGGAGTGTTCGAACTGCTATAGGGCATAGTCATAGAACATAACAGTCCAAAAAAATTGAATGGAGGAAATAAAGATGTCTAATCAAACAGATAACCTAATTAAAGGTGGAAGTTTTTTAATCGAGGATCTTTCCTCTGATCGTGTGTTTACTCCAGAGGATTATACAGATGAGCATAAAATGATTGCGAAAACGACTGAGGAATTCGTCATAAATGAAGTTCTTCCAGAAGTAGAGTATTTAGAGAATCACGAATTTGATCGTACAGTCAAATTATTAAAGCAAGCGGGAGAGCTTGGACTTCTAGGTGCTGATGTTCCTGAAGAATACGGCGGTTTGGCATTAGATAAAGTAAGCTCGGCGCTCATCGCTGAAAAAATGGCGCGTGCAGGCGGTTTCTCTATCTCCCACGGGGCACATGTAGGAATTGGATCCCTTCCTATCGTTCTTTTCGGAACGGAGGAGCAGAAGAAGCAATACTTGCCAGATTTAGCTACTGGTGATAAGTTGGCAGCTTATGCTTTAACTGAGCCAGGCTCAGGTTCAGATGCACTAGGTGCAAGAACAACGGCTAAGCTTAATGCGGAAGGCACTCATTATGTTCTAAATGGTGAAAAGCAATGGATTACGAATTCTGCATTTGCAGACGTATTTGTTGTTTACGCAAAAGTGGACGGAGAGCATTTCTCAGCTTTTATCGTAGAAAGAGAGTTCCCAGGGGTATCTGTTGGTCCGGAAGAAAAGAAAATGGGAATTAAGAGCTCATCGACTCGTACATTAATTCTAGAAGATGCACTTGTGCCGAAGGAAAACCTGCTAGGAGAGCTAGGCAGAGGCCATATTATCGCATTTAACATCTTAAACATCGGCCGTTATAAATTAGGGGTTGGGGCTGTAGGAGGTTCAAAACGGGCATTTGAAATTACTGTACAGTATGCAAATCAGCGCCAGCAGTTCAAAACGCCAATCTCTCAATTTAATTTGACAAAGGAAAAGTTCGGAACAATGGCTTCAAAGATTTATGCTGCAGAAAGCTCTGTTTACCGTACAGTTGGGTTGTTTGAGGATCGCATGAGCAAGCTATCAGAAGAAGAGGTTAAGGATGGCAAGGAAGTAGCGAAATCCATTGCCGAATATGCCATTGAATGCTCACTAAATAAATTCTTCTCTACAGAGGTCCTTGATTACGTTGTGGATGAAGGTGTTCAAATTCATGGCGGCTATGGATTCATGGCTGAATACGAAATTGAAAGAGCGTATCGCGATTCCCGAATTAATCGAATTTTTGAAGGAACAAATGAAATTAACCGTCTATTAGTTCCAGGTACCTATATCCGTAAAGCGTTCAAGGGTGAGCTGCCATTATTCGAAAAAGCGATGGCTTTACAAGAGGAACTTATGATGATGATGCCTGAAGATCCTGGTGAAGAGCCTTTAGCTCAGGAGAAATATTTAGTGAAAAATGCAAAGAAAATTGGCTTGCTTGCTGCAGGATTAGCAGCCCAAAAATACGGCAAGGCTTTAGAAAAAGAGCAAGAGGTATTAGTGAATATTGCAGACATAATTTCAAATGCATATGCGATGGAATCAGCTGTTCTTCGTACCGAGAAAGCCATTGAAAAAGCAGGTTTAGAGAAGAGTAAGCAAAAGCTTCTTTATACACAAATCTTCTGTCAGGAAGCTTTTAATAAAATTGAACAGGATGCAAAAGAAACCCTTGTGGCTGTGGAAACTGGTGATGCTTTAAGAATGATGATTTCAGCTCTGCGTAAATT
>NZ_JBALOZ010000037.1:205-3521 GCF_036965125.1 Bacillus sp. JJ1503 | reverse complement strand
TAATAAACTAGATGACATAGATTTAGAAATATTAAAGAAGCTAATCAAACAATCTGTTAACTACTTAGAGAATAAATATCCTAAAAAGTGATATTTAATTAAAGCAAGTATTCTATTATCTGGTGAAAGGAGAAAAAACATGAGTATTGGGGCATTTTCTGTTAGTTTGACGGTAAAGGATATTCATGCATCAAAAACATTTTATGAGAAACTAGGGTTTAATGTTTTTGGTGGAAATATCGATCAAAACTGGTTAATCTTGAAAAATGAAGACTGTATTATTGGCCTATTTCAAGGCATGTTTGAAAAGAATATATTAACCTTTAATCCTGGGTGGGACGAGAATGCTGAAGAGGTAAATCCTTTTAAGGATGTAAGGGTATTACAAGAAGAACTTAAAGAAAAGGGAATAAACTTTATTCAGGAAGCAAATTTAGAAACTAAAGGTCCAAGCAGCTTTATGATTGAGGATCCAGATGGTAATCTAATCCTTGTTGATCAACACAGGTAGAAATAAAATCTATTGAATATTCTAGGAGGTTAATGATGGGAAGAGTCGTTCATTTTGAAATTCATGTAAATAATATGGAACAGGCAAAAACGTTTTATGGTGAGGTATTTGGCTGGACATTTCAAGACTGGAGCGAATTTGCTGGAATGCCTTACTTTGGGGTAGTGACAGGAAGTGAAGATGAACTAGGAATCAATGGTGCATTAATGCAGCGGCAAAGTGCTGCACCTGAAGTAAATCAAGCTTTAAATGCATATGTTTGTACAATTGGCGTTGAGAATTATGATGAATCGGAAGCTAAAATTCTTAATAATGGCGGAAAAGTCGCATTGCCAAAATATGCATTGCCAGGAATGGCGTGGCAAGGATATTATTTGGATACAGAAGGAAATATTTTCGGATTGCATCAGCCTGATGTTAATGCAAAATAAGGTATTTTTAAAACAATGATTACATAGAATTTATTTAGCTAAGGTGCCTTTCCCTAGGAACAGGTGCCTTTTTTCGTATAAAAGGATTGAAATGGGGGGATTGTTTATGAATGTTGAAATAGATGCTGAATCAAGGAATTGGATAGAGGCTAAGGGAAGCCAATTAACTGTAAAAACGCTCGATGTAAAGGGTTGCTGTGCACCAGGGGTTCAAGAAGTAGTTGCAGTGCCGGGAAAACCTCAAAACTTAAATCATTATAATGAATATATGGTTGGTAATCTATCAATATATGTTCAAAAACATATTCGGGCCAAGGAAAAACTGACGCTAAAATTATCCGGTATGAGCTTCTTAAAATCTATCTCAGCAAAGCTTCATTAATAAAAAACAGCACCCAATCATGGAGGATTGGGTGCTGTTTTATTAAGCAATTTCTCTCTCTGATTGTTCTACAAGAACAGCCTGTGGCAGTTTGGATAGCTTAATCCACTTGTTAATGGAAGTAACTAAAATGACGAATCCAAGGATAAGCATAATGATGGATAGCGTACCGTTTAATACGTTAAAACCAGCACTATCTGCGTTTAAGTAGACATTTTTCACCATCCAATATCCTGCAACATTTACAGTTACATAGAGATAAGATAGAGGGACTAAACATGTCAGCATATACCAACGTTTATCAGCAATCTTAAGGACTACAGTCGCACCGATGATCAGACCAATGGAAGCCATTAATTGGTTGGATACTCCGAATAATGCCCAAACGGAACTGATGTCGCCGGAATAGAGTAGATATCCCCAGAATAAACAAGCTAAAGCACTGGCGGTAATATTCGCAGGCAATGAATCTGTCCGTTTTAAAGGTTTAATAAATTGTCCGCCGAAATCCTGGATCAAATAGCGGGCAACACGGGTTCCTGCATCAATGGCTGTTAAGATAAAAACGGCTTCAAAAAGAATAACAAACTGGTAAAAGAAGGATGCCATATTTTTGAAAATAGGAATCTCCGTAAAGATATACGTCATCCCTACAGCAAGGGTAACGGCTCCACCCGTTCTACCTTCAAGATCCATCCCAATATCTTGACTAAGTTGGTTTAGATGAACAGTTTCCATACCTAGTGTTGCAAATTTCTCCGGTGTTGAATTGATGGCAAAATAATCTCCAGGCTGTAAAGATACTGCTGCAATTAACGCCATAACTGCAACTAAACATTCTACAAGCATGGATCCGAAAGCTACTCCTTTAGCATCACTCCAACGATTGATCATTTTCGGAGTTGTGCCGGAACCAACGAATGCGTGGAAGCCAGAGATTGCTCCACAAGCAATCGTAATGGAAACGAACGGCCACACAGGACCAGCAATAATAGGACCGCCGCCATTAATAAATTCTGTAAAGGCAGGGAATTGAACAGCTGGGTTCACATAGAATACACCAAGAATTAATGCAACAAATACCCCTATTTTCATAAACGTACTTAAATAATCACGCGGTGCAAGTAAAAACCATACAGGCAACGCAGCAGCAAAGAATGCATAGATTGGCAGAGCAAGGGCAAGAGTGCTTTTTTCAAGTGTTAAGAAATCACCTAAAGCTGTACCTTGGATGTTCGGCCCCAAGAATACTGCCAGCAAAATTAAACCGAAACCAACTATCGTTGCAACTTTTAAATTGCCTGTCTTCTTATGATACAATCCAACCCCCATAGCAATGGGAATCGTTATAGCTACTGCAAATGTTCCCCATGGGTTTCTTTCTAAAGCACTTAGGACAACTAAAGAGAGACCTGCCATTGTAATCGTTATAATGAATAACATTGCTAAACCTGTACAGAATCCAGCAACAGGGCCGAGTTCTTCTTTTGCGATCTCCGATAGTGATTTTCCATCTCTGCGCATAGAGGCGAAGAGAACAACTAAATCGTGGACAGCTCCACCGATGACAGCACCAATTAGGAGCCAAAGCAAACCTGGCAGATAACCGAATTGAGCTGCTAAGATTGGACCAACTAACGGCCCCGCTGCAGCAATCGCCGCAAAATGGTGACCAAATGAAACCCATTTATTCGTGGGTACATAATCTTGCCCGTCTTCTAATTTATGAGCCGGAGTCGGTTTAGATTCATTAAGCTTCAAAACCTTTGCCGCCATAAATGTCCCGTATAAACGGTAAGCAATTAAGAGTATACAGATAGCACCAATAACGATTGTAAGAGCACTCATTTATACAATCCTCCTTCAAAATGTATGAATACAAACTAATCATACAAAATGAAAGCGCTATTATTTCAATTTCAAGATAAAATACATAAATCGAATGTTGAATTACATTAATTTACTGATGAGTTGCAAAATTCTGATATATTT
>NZ_JBALOZ010000037.1:0-156 GCF_036965125.1 Bacillus sp. JJ1503 | reverse complement strand
GTCCTTCATAATTAAATTGTATGTCGAGTTAAACCAAGGCTCTATTTCAAGGATGTGATCTACGTTCACAATAAAACTGCGATGAACACGGAGAAATTGTGTTTGATTTAACTTTTTTTCTAATACGACAAGTGCCTCACTAACTTTGTATGTATG
>NZ_JBALOZ010000036.1:0-18414 GCF_036965125.1 Bacillus sp. JJ1503 | reverse complement strand
TCATTCATGATCCTATTCAAAAATACTAGATGCTCCAAGCAACAACGAAAAAAGCCATTTTATACATATTAAGCAATCTTAGTTCCAAAAATTAATTTCCCCTTCGCAAAATCACCAATCTTATGTACAATTAATATTCAATATTAGGTGTTAAAATGGTATCAAAAGGGAATTAGCAATATATTAGGTAGTAGACTGTCACTATAAAGGGGGAGCTTTCTTTGTTAGAAAGTGGTTTTTTAATGATAACTATTATTCTGTTAATCAATATTGTGTATGTATCCTTCTTTACAATCAGAATGATCTTAACGTTAAAAGGCCAGAGATACTTGGCTGCTTTTATTAGTATGATTGAAGTTGTTATTTATGTAGTGGGGTTAGGTTTGGTTCTTGATAACCTTAATGAAATCCAGAATTTGATTGCTTACGCGGTTGGTTATGGGATTGGTGTTATTGTTGGGATGAAAATTGAGGAAAAGCTCGCCCTTGGTTATATTACCGTGAATGTCATAACAAAAGAATATGATTTGGACATGCCGAAGATGCTAAGGGAAAAGGGCTATGGTGTGACAACCTGGGCAGCTAACGGCTTAGAAGGGGATCGGATGGCTCTGCAGATCCTGACACCAAGAAAATATGAATTAAAGTTATACCATACGATTAAAGAGCTTGATCCGAAAGCGTTTATTATTGCGTACGAGCCGAAAACCATTCATGGCGGCTTCTGGGTGAAAAGCGTAAAGAAAGGGAAGTTATTTTCATGAGTAAAGGAAAAAAGAAAATGGTTTTTGAAGTGCAGGAAAATGAAACCATTGATATGTGTCTAGAGCGAATAAAAAAGGCAGGGTATATTCCTGTTAGAAGAACAGAAAAGCCGATCTTTGAGGAAAAAAAGATAGGCCAAACGACTACCTATGAGCCAGTAGGACGCCAGATTCTGTTTGAAGCTAAAGTAATTGAATGATAAAACACGAACGATATATAAGTAATTAGATGTATTGTTCGATTATTGGTTGACATTACTATCAATAGTTGTTAAGATGTGCATATAAGAAATAAATGAAGCGAATAATCCCCCTCATATAATAATGGGAATAAGGCCCATAAGTATCTACCCAATAACCGTTAATTATTGGACTATGAGGGAAAGTAAATATGACTGGCGTAAATAGGAATTCATCCTGTTCTATTTAGGTGTGTTCCTGTATGCTTTTTTGCCCAGGCAAATACTTTCTCTCTTTTGAAGATAGTATTTGTCTGGGCATTTTATTTTGTATAAAACTTAGTGCTGGAGGAAAAAAGATGGCAGAAGTTGCAGTGATCATGGGTAGTAAATCAGATTGGGAAACGATGAAGCATACTTGCGATATCCTGGATGAGCTTGAAATTCAATATGAAAAAAAAGTTGTTTCCGCCCATCGAACTCCAGATCTCATGTTTGAATATGCGGAAAAGGCGAGAGAAAAAGGCATTAAGGTGATTATTGCCGGTGCTGGAGGTGCTGCTCATCTACCAGGTATGGTTGCAGCTAAAACGACACTTCCAGTCATTGGTGTTCCAATCCAATCAAAAGCGCTAAACGGTTTGGACTCTTTACTCTCCATTGTACAGATGCCAGGTGGAGTGCCGGTAGCAACAGTGGCTATTGGCAAGGCAGGTGCGACAAATGCCGGTCTGCTTGCAGCACAAATACTTGGTGCCTTTGATTCACATATGGCAGATCGTCTAGAACAAAAAAGAGAAAACACGAAACAAGAAGTTTTAGAAAGTAGTGATGAGCTTGTCTAAAAAAGTCATTTTACCAGGTCAAACGATTGGAATTATTGGCGGTGGACAATTAGGAAGGATGATGGCGATTGCCGCAAAAGCACAAGGATTTAGGATTGCAGTGCTTGACCCGACCGAAGATTCACCTTGCGGGCAAGTCGCTGATCATGCCATTATCGGTGAATATGACAGCATTGATTCTATAAAGGAACTGGCAAAAGTAAGTGATGTCATTACGTATGAATTTGAAAATATTAATGCGGAAGCCTTGGATTGGTTATGTGCCAACACCTATGTCCCTCAAGGATCTGCATTGCTTGAAATAACACAGGACCGGACAAAGGAAAAAGCAGCCATACAAAAAGCCGGTGCAGAGGTTGCTCCATATGCAGTGATTAGAGAGATAGACGATATATATGCAAATATCGAAGAACTCGGATTTCCGGCAGTATTAAAGACGGCTAGAGGCGGATATGACGGAAAAGGACAATACGTCATTAGAAACGAGCAAGATATTGTAGAAGCGGCAAAGCTTCTTGAAAAAGGAATTTGTGTCCTTGAAAAGTGGATTCCATTTGAAAAAGAAATCTCGGTTATTATTTTTCGAAGCGTTTCTGGTGAAACGGCTGTTTTGCCAGTTGGAGAAAATATTCATAAAGACAATATTCTTCATCAAACAATCGTACCGGCAAGAATATCGGATCAGGCAAAGGAAACAGCTGTACATGCAGCTAAGCAGCTTGCAGAAGCATTCGACCTTGTCGGAACATTGGCAGTCGAGATGTTTTTGACAGCTGATGATCACATTTACATCAATGAGCTTGCGCCAAGGCCGCATAATTCAGGGCATTATTCCATTGAAGCTTGCGAAACCTCGCAGTTTGAGCAGCATATCCGTGCAGTTTGTAATTGGCCGCTTGGCAGTACACATCTATTAAAACCAGCATTAATGGTAAACATATTAGGAGAACATCAGGAACCATTAATAAAGAAGATTCCGTCATTAAATGATTGGAAAATTCATTTGTACGGTAAAAAGGATGCCAAACATAAACGCAAAATGGGTCATGTAACTCTCTTGCGCGATTCAGTTGAAACGGCAATTGGTGAAGCTGAGGATAGCGGCATTTGGTCCGATGTGAGATAAAAGATCGGGGGCTAAAAGATGATTGAACGCTATACAAGGCCAGAAATGGGCGCGATTTGGGCGGAGGAGAATCGGTTTCAAGCGTGGTTAGAGGTTGAAATTCTTGCATGTGAAGCCTGGGCGGAGCTTGGCGATATTCCAAAAGAGGATGTTCAAAAAATCCGCGAGAATGCTTCCTTTAATATGGATCGCGTTAAAGAAATTGAGGAAGAGACAAGACATGATGTCGTGGCTTTTACCCGTGCCGTTTCTGAGACACTCGGTGAAGAAAGAAAATGGGTTCATTACGGATTAACGTCAACAGATGTTGTGGATACGGCTCTTTCCTACCAAATTAAGCAAGCAAATCAAATCCTTCTTAAAGATCTTGAACGTTTCGTTGAAATTTTGAAAAACAAAGCACAACAACATAAATATACAGTTATGATGGGTCGTACGCACGGTGTCCATGCTGAACCAACTACTTTCGGACTGAAGCTTGCTCTTTGGTACGAGGAAATGAAGCGTAACGTAAATCGCTTTAAGGAAGCAGCTGAAGGAATAGAATTTGGGAAAATTTCAGGAGCCGTTGGAACATACGCGAATATTAATCCCTATGTAGAGAAATATGTATGCGAGAAGCTTGGCTTGAAGCCAGCACCCATTTCAACACAGACATTACAACGTGATCGCCATGCGCACTATATGAGCACAATCGCTTTAATTGCCACATCCATTGAAAAATTTGCGACAGAAATCCGCGGTCTTCAAAAGAGTGAAACACGTGAGGTAGAAGAGTTTTTTGCAAAAGGTCAGAAAGGCTCATCGGCTATGCCGCACAAGCGAAACCCAATCGGTTCAGAAAATATGACTGGGATGGCAAGGGTGATCCGCGGGTATATGCTCGCTGCCTACGAAAACGTAGCATTATGGCACGAACGAGATATCTCTCATTCCTCTGCAGAAAGAATCATTATTCCAGATGCAACCATTGCTTTAAACTATATGCTTAATCGCTTTGGCAATATAGTAAAGAATTTAACAGTTTTCCCTGAAAATATGAAGAGAAATATGGATCGCACGCTAGGATTAATTTATTCGCAGCGCGTTTTACTCGCACTTATCGATAAAGGGCTTACTCGCGAGGAAGCATATGACACGGTTCAGCCGCGAGCAATGGAAGCGTGGGAAAGCCAAGTTCCGTTTCGCAGCTTGATCGAGCAGGATGAGACGATTACTGCTAAGCTTGACTCTAACGAAATTGATGATTGCTTTGATTATCATTACCACATTAAGCATGTCGATACGATTTTTGAACGACTAGGTTTATAAAAAAATAAGAGGTGAAGGATTCTTTGCCTCTTATCAAATAAATATTCCCCACTCTTCATCTTAGGGAACTTTCATGAAAAAGATTTTGAAAGTTTAAGAGATTCATATAAAAATATAATAGCCAAACTGGGAGGCCAAACAGTATGTACAAAGTAAAAGTATTCGTCACATTAAGAGAAAGTGTTATCGATCCTCAAGGAACAGTTGCAAAAGATTCGCTTCACAAGCTAAATTACGGCGAAGTGTCCGATGTTCGTATTGGTAAATATGTAGAGTTAACTTTAGAAAAAACAGATCGTAATATCGATGAAATCGTAAAGGAAATGTGTGAAAAATTATTAGTTAACTTGAATGTCGAAGATTACCGTTTTGAAATCGAGGAGGTAGTTGCTCAGTGAAGCTAGCAGTCATTGCTTTTCCAGGTTCCAATGAGGTTGATATGTACAATGCTGTAAAAGATGTTCTCGGGGAAGAAGTGGAGATTGTTAGTCACGAGGCGGAAAATCTTGAAGGTTTTGACGGAATCATCCTTCCAGGCGGCGCGTCATTTGGGGATTATCTACGTCCAGGTGCCATTGCACGCCACAGCAGAATTATCCAAGAAGTAAAAAAAGCTGCAGAAGCAGGAAAGCCGGTAATTGGCGTAAGTAATGGGTTCCAAATCTTATTAGAAGCTGGCCTTCTTCCAGGGGCGATGAAGCAAAATGAAGGCTTAGAGTTTATCTGTCGCTCAGTGGAAGTAAAAGTTGAAAACAATGAGACGATGTTCACATCTGAATATCAACAAAATGAAGTTCTTTCACTTCCAATCGCACACTGGAATGGCAATTACTATTGTGACGAGGAAACACTTAAAAGTTTAATAGAAAATAAGCAAATTGTATTTACGTATAACGGCTCTAACCCGAATGGAAGCCTTGAAAATATCGCTGGGATTACGAACGAAAAAGGTAATGTTTTAGGAATTATGCCACATGCGGAGAGAGCAGTTGAAGAGATAATCGGAGGATTGGATGGTTTAAAGCTTTTTCAATCGATCGTGAAAAATTGGAGGGAAGCACATGTCGCTAATGCTTGAACAAAGTCCAGAACAAATTAAAGCAGATAAAATTTATAAAGAAATGGGTTTAACGGATGAAGAATTTGCGATGATTGAGAAAATTCTCGGCCGCCTTCCAAACTACACAGAGACAGGTCTATTTTCTGGCATGTGGTCTGAACACTGCAGCTATAAAAGCTCTAAACCCATTTTAAGAAAATTCCCTACAACGGGTGAAAGAGTTCTTCAAGGTCCAGGGGAAGGAGCAGGAATTGTTGATATTGGCGATGAGCAAGCGGTTGTTTTCAAAATCGAAAGCCATAACTCTCCATCTGCTATTGAGCCTTATGAAGGGGCAGCAACAGGTGTAGGAGGAATTCTTCGCGATGTCTTTTCAATGGGTGCAAGACCAATTGCCGCACTGAATTCATTACGCTTTGGTGAATTAGATTCGCCACGTGTGAAGTATCTATTCAAAGAAGCGGTTGCTGGTATTGCTGGCTATGGGAACCGAATTGGAGTACCAACTGTTGGTGGAGAAGTTCAGTTTGATCCAGCCTACGAAAAAAATCCGCTAGTGAACGCAATGGTAGTTGGGTTGCTTGACCATAAGGATATTCAAAAAGGACAGGCGCGTGGAATTGGAAACACGGTGATGTATGTAGGAGCACCAACAGGCCGCGATGGAATTAATGGAGCATCCTTCTCTTCAGCTGAATTAAAAGACGAACCAGTTGAAGAACGTTCTGCAGTTCAAGCAGGTGATCCGTTCCTAGAGAAGCGTCTAATGGAAGCTTGCCTAGAGTTAGTTCAATCAGATGCGCTGATTGGTATTCAAGATATGGGGGCAGCTGGCTTAACGAGTTCTTCAGCTGAAATGGCAAGTAAAGCAGGTTCAGGAGTAGAAATGAACTTAGACCTCGTTCCTCAGAGAGAACCTGGAATGTCGGCTTTTGAAATGATGCTTTCTGAATCACAAGAGAGAATGTTGATTGTTGTAAAAGTTGGCAGAGAGCAAGAAATCACCGATCTTTTTGCGAAATATCATCTTGAGGCCGTTTCAATTGGAAAAGTAACAGACGATAAAATGCTCCGTCTACTGCACAAAGGTGAAGTCGTAGCAGAAGTACCTGCTGATGCATTAGCAGAGGAAGCACCAGTCTATAATAAGCCATCACAAGAGCCGGCATATTTCCGTGAGTTCCAAGCAATGGAAAATGATATTCCTGCGGTCAGTGATCATAAAGAAACGCTTGTTAAGCTTCTCGGACAACCAACGATTGCTAGTAAGGAATGGGTATATAATCAGTTTGATTATATGGCTGGTACGAATACAGTTGTTGCCCCTGGCTCTGATGCAGCAGTGGTTAGAATCCGTGGAACACGCAAAGGCTTAGCGATGACAACGGACTGTAATGGACGCTATGTTTATCTTGATCCAGAAACAGGAGGGAAAATTGCCGTTTCTGAAGCAGCGAGAAATATCGTTTGCTCTGGCGGAGAGCCTTTAGCAGTTACAGATAACTTAAACTTTGGCAGCCCTGATAACCCGGAGATTTTCTGGCAAATCGATAAATCTGCTGATGGTATCAGTGAAGCATGCCGCAAATTAAACACACCAGTTATTGGCGGAAATGTATCATTATCGAATCAATACGACGGAAAAGCAATTTATCCAACTCCTACAATTGGTATGGTCGGTCTTCTTGAAAATATTGACCACGCAACAACTCAAAATTTTAAAGATGCAGGAGATCTGATCTATTTATTAGGTGAAACGAAAGATGAATTCGGCGGGAGCGAATTACAAAAATTAACGTACGGAAAGATTTTTGGAAAAGCGCCTGAACTGGATCTAGATATTGAAGAAAAGTATCAGAAACAAGTACTAACTGCCATTCGCGCGGGGGTAGTAGCTTCTGCTCATGATTTATCTGAAGGTGGATTGGCCGTTGCCATTGCTGAAAGCTTAATGGGTACAAAAGGTCTTGGTGCCAATATTGAGATTTCAGGAAATATTGTGTCTGCCTTATTCAGTGAATCACAATCCCGTTTCTTACTATCGGTTAAAAAAGAAAACCAAAAAGAATTTGAAGGCTTAGTTGATGCAAAACTACTTGGTGAGGTTACAGATACAGGAGTTCTTCAAATTAATTCAGAAGAGAAGGAAACTGTGCTTACCGAGCAAGTTGATGTACTTCGACAAGCCTGGAAAGGGGCTATTCCATGCCTGCTGAACTAGAAGGCTTACAAGAAGAATGTGGAATTTTCGGTGTATGGGGCCATACAGATGCATCTCAAATAACATATTATGGCCTTCATAGCTTACAGCATCGGGGTCAAGAGGGAACTGGAATTGTTGTGACGGATGGGTCCAAGCTAAGAGGCGTAAAAGGCGATGGACTTGTGAATGAAGTATTTACAGCTGAATCGATGAAAGAATTAGCAGGCAGCTCAGCCATTGGCCATGTAAGGTATTCAACTAACGGAGGAAGCGGATATGAAAATATCCAGCCCCTCCTATTCCATTCACAAAGTGGCAGCATGGCTCTTTGCCATAATGGAAGTTTAATCAACGCTAAAGCATTAAGGCATCAGCTCGAGAACCAAGGAAGTATTTTTCAAACGAGCTCGGATACGGAAATCTTAGCTCACCTTATTAGAAGAGGCGGATTTACTTCTTTAAAGGATCGGGTGAAAAATGCTTTATCGATGTTAAAAGGAGCCTATGCTTTCCTAGTCATGACTGAAACAGAATTAATTGTTGCTCTTGATCCGAACGGCATGAAGCCTCTTGCTCTCGGAAAACTAGGAGATGCATATGTTGTTGCATCTGAAACATGTGCCTTTGATATTGTCGGAGCAAAATTTGAACGCGATATTCATCCTGGAGAATTGCTTGTTATTAGTGATGAAGGACTCCATTCGGAAATGTTTTCAGTGGCATCACAAACAGCAATGTGTGCGATGGAATACATTTATTTTTCACGGCCGGATAGCAATATTAATGGCATAAATGTTCATTCTGCCAGAAAAAGACTTGGGAAGCAATTGGCACTTGAAGCTCCGATTGAAGCAGATGTGGTTACAGGTGTTCCAGATTCTAGTATTTCAGTTGCGATCGGATATGCAGAAGTTACTGGAATTCCATATGAAATGGGACTAATTAAAAATCGCTATGTGGGACGGACATTTATTCAACCTTCACAAGCTCTCAGAGAGCAAGGTGTAAAAATGAAGCTTTCTCCTGTTAGAGGTGTTGTAGAAGGAAAACGAGTGATCATGGTAGATGACTCGATTGTTCGTGGGACAACGAGCAAAAGAATTGTTAATTTGCTTCGGGAAGCAGGCGCAACTGAAGTACATGTAGTGATTAGCTCTCCTACCATTAATAATCCATGCTTCTATGGGATTGATATGTCCACTAAAAGAGAATTAATTGCTGCTAATCATTCAATAGAAGAAATTAGAGAGATACTGGGTGCGGATTCTTTAACCTTTTTAAGTGTAGAAGGAATGGCTGAAGCGATTAATAAAAATAAATCTGGTCAACCACATGGCCTTTGTCTTGCTTGCTTTACAGGCAATTATCCAACTGAAATCAATCCGGTTAAAAGCGAGGAAAAGGTTCCAGTCGGTTAATAGGATTTTGATAGGATATATATTGAGATGAATTTGATAAAGCGGCATTGAAAGATGTCGCTTTTGTTTTGAACTGTTTTAAGAATAAATTGTCTAGCACTTACGCTTTTCTAACGAGGAGGACTAATAATGGCAAATGCATATAAGCAGGCTGGTGTCGATATTGAAGCAGGCTATGAAGCGGTATCGCGTATGAAGAAACATGTAGAGAAGACGGTTCGCCCTGGTGTTTTCGGTGGTTTGGGCGGATTTGGCGGGATGTTTGATTTATCGGTTCTGAATTTAAAAGAACCTGTTCTTGTATCGGGTACAGATGGAGTAGGAACTAAATTAATGCTAGCTTTTATGATGGATAAACACGATACAATTGGTATTGACGCTGTTGCTATGTGCGTAAACGATATCGTTGTCCAAGGGGCGGAGCCGATTTATTTCTTAGACTATATTGGCTGCGGAAAAGCTGAGCCATCTAAGATTGAAGCGATTGTTAAAGGGATTGCCGATGGGTGTGAACAAGCAGGGTGTGCACTTGTTGGAGGCGAAACAGCTGAAATGCCAGGCATGTATACGGAAGAAGAGTATGATCTTGCCGGATTTGCTGTCGGTGCTTGTGAAAAGTCAGACATTATCAGTGGCACAGATATTAAAAGTGGAGACGCACTTATTGGCCTTGCCTCAAGTGGAATCCACAGCAATGGATATTCTTTAGTTCGGAAATTATTTTTAGAGAAGGCTAACATGTCGTTAACGGACCATGTTGATGAATTAGGCTGCACGTTAGGAGAGGAGCTTTTGCGTCCAACGAAGATTTACGTAAAGCCGATTCTTTCTGCATTGAATAAATTCAAAATTAAAGGGATGGCCCATATTACAGGCGGCGGTTTTATTGAAAACATTCCGCGCATGCTTCCTGAAGGCTTAGGTGCACAATTAAAAGAAAGCAATTGGGAAGTACCAGCTGTCTTTAAGTTAATGGAGAAGATTGGCGAATTAGACCGTAAAGAAATGTACAATATTTTTAATATGGGAACAGGAATGGTCTTAGCAGTGGATCAAGAAATTGCACATGATGTGATGTCCCATTTTAATGAGAACGGCGAAAAGGCTTATCTGATCGGAACAGTAACTGATAAAGAAGGAATTGAGATTTTATAATGAAAAAGATCGCAGTATTTGCTTCTGGCAGCGGGACGAACTTCCAAGCCATAATTGATGCAGTTCATAAAGGTGAGCTTCAAGCTGATATTCAATTGCTTGTATGTGATAAGCCCGATGCATTTTGTATTGAACGGGCTGAAAAAGGGAATATTCCTCAGTTTATTTTTACTGCTAAAGAGTACGCAAATAAAGAAGCCTATGAAAAAGTGATTTTGAATAAACTTGAAAATCTCAATGTTGAATATATTATTTTGGCTGGCTATATGAGGCTAATTGGACAAACTCTTCTGAGGGCATTTGAGGGGAAAATCGTTAATATTCATCCTTCCTTGCTGCCTGCTTTTCCAGGAAAGGATGCTATTGGTCAAGCATTAGAAGCGAAAGCAAGGGTTAGCGGTGTAACCGTTCATTTCGTTGATGAAGGAATGGATACGGGCCCGATTATTGCTCAGCAAGAGGTTGAAATTAGTTCAGAAGAAACGATGGAAAGTCTTGAAGCTAAAATCCATGGAATTGAACATCAGCTTTATCCAGCAGTTTTACAAAAGTTGCTAACGAACAATTTGTAATAGCTCTTTCACCTAGCTGAGTAAAACGTTCATGAATTAGAGAAGGCATTAATTTTTTGGAGGGCATACTTGATGAAGAAAAGAGCACTAATTAGCGTTTCTGATAAAAGTGGAGTCGCTGAATTCGCAAAGGCATTAAGCGAATTAGGGTTTGAAATTCTTTCCACAGGCGGTACAAAAACTGCCTTGGAAGAGATTGGACTTCCTGTGACAGGTGTCAGCGACGTTACTGGTTTTCCGGAAATATTAGAAGGACGGGTCAAGACATTAAATCCATTCATCCATGGAGGATTATTAGCTAAGTTTGATGAGCCGAGCCATAAGAAACAATTGGAAGAGCACCAAATTCAGCCGATTCATGTCGTATGTGTAAATTTATATCCTTTCCAGCAAACCATTGCCAAGCCAGACGTAACAGTTGAGGATGCAATTGAAAATATCGATATCGGCGGACCTGCTATGCTTCGCGCCTCAGCCAAAAACCATGAGTATGTTACGGTTGTTGTCGATCCTTCCGATTATGAGACAGTTTTAAGCCAATTAAAGCAAAACGGTGAGGTAGAAAAGGAAACTCGCCGTAAGTTAGCTGCAAAGGTATTCCGTCATACTGCAGCTTATGACGCGATGATTGCAGAATATATGACGAAGCTTGCTAATGTGGAAGTGCCTGAAAAATTAACAGTTACCTATGAATTAAAACAATCATTGCGATATGGAGAAAATCCACATCAGAAGGCATCTTTTTACCGGAAGCCGTTAGGCTCAGAGTTTTCGATTGCGAATGCTGAGCAATTACATGGAAAAGAATTATCCTATAATAACATAAATGATGCGGATGCAGCCCTTCAAATTGTAAAGGAATTTACAGAGCCAGCGGCAGTCGCTGTCAAGCATATGAATCCTTGTGGGGTTGGAAATGGAGAAACGGTTTACGATGCTTTTACAAAAGCATTTGCTGCTGATCCTGTTTCCATTTTTGGCGGAATTATTGCCTTCAATAGGGAAGTGGACAAAGAAACAGCACAAAAATTATATGAAATTTTTCTAGAAATCATTATTGCTCCTTCTTTTTCAAAAGAGGCTTTAGAGATTTTAACAGGGAAAAAGAATCTACGTCTTTTAACGATTCCATTTTCTAAACAGAATAAAGAAGAAGTAAAGTTAACCTCTATTGAAGGTGGATTATTAATCCAGGATTTTGACCAGTACACATTAGATCACGCAGAAATCACGATTCCAACGAAAAGACAGCCTTCAGAGGAAGAATGGAAAGCACTGAAGCTTGGATGGAAGGTCGTTAAACATGTGAAATCCAATGCCATTGTTGTGAATAACGCAGAAATGACTCTTGGAATTGGCGCAGGTCAAATGAATCGTGTAGGTGCAGCGAAAATTGCCTTAGAACAAGCAGGGGAAAAAGCAAATGGAGCAGCTATGGCATCCGATGCATTCTTCCCGATGGATGATACAGTTGAAGCGGCTGCAAAAGCTGGCATTACAGCTATTATCCAGCCAGGCGGATCTGTCCGTGATGAGGATTCAATCAAAAAAGCGGATGAGTACGGAATCGCGATGGTATTCACGGGGATTAGACACTTTAAACATTAAAAGTGGGGGATGTTTATAATGAAGGTACTAGTAATTGGAAGAGGCGGCCGTGAGCACGCTATTTGCAGAAAGCTTTCTGAAAGTCCGTCAGTAGAGAAAGTATTTGTTGCGCCAGGAAATCCAGGCATGGAGGACGTTGCTGAGCTTGTAGCCATCACGGAAAACGAACAGGATCAACTTGTGCAATTTGCGAAAGAACATGAAATTGGCCTAACCGTGATTGGACCAGAAGTTCCCCTGCTTGAAGGGATATCAGATCGTTTCCAGGAGGAAGGCTTAAAGGTATTTGGTCCTAAAAAGGAAGCGGCAATCATAGAGGGCAGCAAGTCATTTGCCAAGGATTTGATGAAGAAATACAACATTCCTACTGCCGATTATGCGGTATTCTCCACTTATGATGATGCAAAAGCTTATCTAGAAGAAAAGGGTGCTCCCATTGTCATAAAAGCGGACGGTTTAGCAGCAGGTAAAGGTGTGACCGTTGCGCTTACAATGGATGAGGCGAGACAAAGCTTAGAAGAAATGCTTTTAAATGAAAGATTTGGTGATGCTTCGTCTACTGTTGTCCTGGAGGAGTTTTTGACTGGAGAGGAAATTTCACTAATGGCTTTCGTAAATGGAGAAACAGTGATCCCTCTTGAGATTGCCCAAGATCATAAACGTGCCTTTGACGGAGACAAGGGTCCGAATACAGGTGGAATGGGTGCATATTCCCCTGTGCCTCATATTAGTGAAGATACGGTAAAGACTGCAATTGAAACAATATTAAAACCGACAGCAAAAGCTCTTGTTCAAGAAGGGCGGCATTTTTGCGGCGTTTTATATGCGGGTCTCATCATTACAGAAGCTGGTCCTAAAGTGATCGAATTTAATGCCCGATTTGGCGATCCGGAAACGCAAGTTGTTCTGCCAAGAATGAAATCTGATTTAGCTGAAGTGATGCTGGCCGTTATGAATGGAGAAGCACCTGCTATTGTTTGGGACGAACAAGCCATGCTAGGAGTTGTCGCTGCTTCTGTTGGATACCCAGCGGAATATCAGAAGGGTGCAATTTTATCAGGCTTGCAAGATATTAGCAGTGATGTACTTGTCTTCCATGCGGGCACCGAAAAGAATGAATCAGGTGCATTCATAACAAACGGCGGCAGGGTTTTCCTTGCAGCTGCGAAAGCAAACACATTAAAAGAAGCACAGGACAAGGTTTATTTGGAATTAGAAAAGGTAAACTGCAGCGGCATCTTTTATCGTAAGGATATCGGATATAAAGCTATCGAGCACGTCTTTTCCTAGACTTTCGCATAAATGCAAAGAGTAAAGCAATGATGCTTCCTACTAATATGATTAGGACAAAGGACATATCTGTTAAATATTCAAGGAACATAATGGACACACCTTCTTGTTTTAGCCCCCTCATGTAGGGGGCTTTAATGATTATGTTTGATATTAAGCGGAAACAAAGAGAGTATAGTTTCCCGAAATTTAAAAATCTCATGAAAAAGTGGAAACAAACAAGTCAAAATCATGTTACATCGTTTTTTTATGTTGGGTTATGTGGAACCATTTCACTTAAAGCACCGTTTTCGTCTTGATTCCCGTTCATTCGTTCCTGTCCGCATCGATAAAGGTCTGTAACTGGACAATACCTTACAATTCCTTCCGCTACCTTCATTGCTCCGAGCACAACCCAAATAAAATTAGATTGGCGCCAAGGTCTTTTTACGAGTTTTGCGGAAGCACAGGACAATACAGAAAGTCCTATCGTAATGCGGATTAACGCATTAACAATCCCGATATTAGGTTTGATGTTCAATGGACCTTCACCTTCTTTAATATTTTTTTAAAACCACCTATTTCTTTAGTGCGTTAAATTGCGAAATATGATAAGATATAGAAATGAAAGGGCTTTCTTTTGCTTTTTTTACCAATAAGAAATCAGAGAAATATTATCCTTATTGAAACTAGGGATTTTTAACATATAGAAAAACAGGGGGAGGGTTTAAAGTGCTGGAACAGAGATTCCGTTGGAAAAACAAGCACTTGCGTGACCATGTTTCAGTATTAGATGGAAAATTGTCGCCGACCATATTACTTAAAAATGCACGGTACCTCAATCAGGCATTTCGTAACTGGATGACGGCAAACATTTGGATTTATAATGATCGCATTGTCTATGTGGGAGAAAGGCTTCCCGAAAAATTAGACCAATGTGAAGTCATGGATTGTGAAGGTTTAATACTTGTTCCAGGTTACATTGAACCCCATTCCCATCCGTTTCAATTATATAATCCCCATTCATTTGCCAGCTATGCATCTCAATTCGGGACCACAACCTTGATTAATGACAATATGGTTCTCGCTTTGCAATTAGATAAAAAGACGGCGTTTTCCTTTATTGAGGATATGAATCATTTGCCGACATCGATGTATTGGTGGTGCAGATTTGATGCACAAACAGAAATACAAAATGAAGAAACGATCTTCTCTCATAGTAATATAAAATCATGGCTTGAACATGATGCCGTTTTACAAGGCGGGGAATTAACAGGCTGGCCGAAATTATTAGACGGCGATGATTTAATTCTGCATTGGATACAGGAAACGAAGAAGAAAGGAAAGAAAATTGAGGGACACTTCCCTGGGGCATCAGAGAAGACGTTGGCAAAGCTTATGCTGCTAGGAGCCGATTGTGACCATGAAGCGATGACAGGAAAAGATGTTTATAATCGTTTAATGCAAGGCTATACAGTTTCTCTCAGATATTCATCGATCCGTCCGGATTTACCTGTATTGTTGGATGAAATACATGAACTAGGCATCAATCATTATGATCAAATGATATTTACGACTGATGGATCCTCTCCTTCTTTTTATGAACAGGGCATCATTGATCAGATGATTCGAATAGCCATTGAAAAGGGAGTCCCGATCAAGGACGCCTATAATATGGGAACGATAAATATTGCACGGCACTATAATATTGAACATTTGCATGGGAACATCGCAACGGGAAGAATCGCCAATATTAATTTTCTGACAGATGAGACAAACCCTACACCTGTTTCCGTTTTAGCAAAAGGAAAGTGGGTCAAAAAGAATGGAGAACCGTTGGATGCATACGCGTCTATAGATTGGAAAAATAAAGGCTATAAACCTTTACAAATAGATTGGAATCTTGAGTCGGATGATTTACAATATTCCATGCCGTTTGGGATCAATATGGTGAACACAGTCATTATGAAGCCATATTCCATCTCTATCGATGTTTCGGCTGATCAGTTATCTGCTGACCATGATGAATGTTTTTTCATGCTAGTTGATAAACATGGGAAATGGAGAATTAACACACTGCTTAAAGGCTTTGCAACCCATTTAGACGGGTTTGCCAGTTCTTTTTCTAATACAGGAGATTTTATCCTGATTGGAAAAAGCAAGCGGGATATGATGAACGCCTTTAATCGAATGAAAGAGATTGGCGGAGGTATTACTGTTTCAGAACAGGGCCGAATTGTTCAGGAAATTCCGCTCAATATTATGGGCGTGATGTCCAGCGAAAGTGTTGAAACTATAATTGAAAAAGAAAAAGAGCTTCGCAGCTATTTAAGTGAAAGGGGCTATAAGCACGACGATCCTATTTATTCACTTCTTTTCTTTTCTTCAACCCATTTGCCATATATTAGGGTCACACAGCAAGGAATATATGATGTTATGAACAAAACAGTACTCTTTCCAACGATAATGCGTTAAAATGTAAAAGTAGAATTGAAGGAAATCTGCATCTAGACTATACAGAACCAGCATACCAAAGTTTATTGAAATATCCTTACTCACTTTCTAAAAAGTGATCGCGGCAGGAAACTTCACAATCTCAGGGGTGTCTTAATGTTAAAACAATGGATAGCTGCTTTTGCAGCGGTCATGCTGCTAGTTTCAGGATGCAGTAAAAATGATAAAACGACCGTAAAAAATGAAGAAAATAATCGTGAAGAAACGGCAGAGGAGCAAGAGCAAGTATCCGAAGAAGAGGATTTGCCTTACCAATTTCCATTAACAGGTGTTGGTACTGAGGATCAGGTGGAAACAAGAGCAGTAGCGGTCATGATCAATAATGACCCTCATGCACGTCCACAATCAGGTCTTGGTCAGGCTGACATTGTCTATGAACTGCTTGCAGAAGGTGATATTACGAGATTCCTTGCTATTTATCAAAGCGAACAGCCAGAGAAAATTGGACCTATAAGAAGTGCAAGAGATTATTATATTGAATTGGCAAAAGGCTATGATAGTCTGTATATTGCTCATGGATATAGTCCAGACGCAAAAGCGATGATTGATAGAGGATATATCGATAACTTAAACGGAATGTACTATGATGGGACGCTTTTCTATCGTTCCACTGACCGAAAAGCTCCGCATAACTCTTATTCTTCCTTTGAGAATTTCTTAAAGGGCGCTGAATTAAGAAATTATGACATGGATAAAGCTCCTGCAGCGCTTACTTTCCTTGATAAACAAGAGATAGAAGCTTTAAACGGGGAAGAAGCAAAATCAGCTATGGTTTCTTATTTTAACAGCAAGCTCTTTAATTCAATCTATGAATATGATGAAACTCTTGAAAAGTATAAGCGGTATTCTAATGGTGAATTAACCGCAGATCAACATTCTGGAGACCCGGTGCTTCTTGATAATATTTTCATCGTAGAAACAGATCACAAGGTAATTGATTCCGCAGGACGGAGGTCCATCAACCTTATATCTGGAGGAAGAGGGTACTTGCTGCAGAAAGGACAATGGAAAGAGGTTGAGTGGCAAAGCATTGAGGGGAAAATCCTGCCAGTGCTGAATGGACAAATGGTTGGACTTGTACCAGGGAAAACTTGGATTAATGTTATTCCATCAAACCCAGGCTTGGAGCAAACAGTTTCTTTTGATGTAAAGGAATAGATTCTATATTTAAAGGGGTATGAGCATATGCAAATTGATAAATTAAGAGGAAAAGAGCTGGATCAGTTATTTAAATCGATTTTATCTTTAAAGGATTTAGAAGAATGCTATCGTTTTTTTGATGATTTATGCACAGTCAATGAGATTCAATCTTTAGCCCAACGTCTTGAAGTTGCTCGAATGCTTACAGAAGGAAAAACATATCATAAGATCGAGACCGAAACAGGTGCCAGTACCGCAACCATTTCTCGTGTTAAACGCTGTCTCAACTATGGAAATGATGCATACGAAATGGCTTTAGAGCGAATTAAGGAAAACGAATCTGTGAATGAATGATTATATCTTAATGGAAAGGCCGCAGGGGTTAACTCCTGCGGCTATTTTCGTCAATGGAGAATATCTACATTTTTGGATTTTGGTTGTTCCACGCTTTACTTTTTGATTCATTTCACAAATGATATAATGTTGAAATGGAATGATAGAATGGGGGAAGTATGGATGTATGATGTTCGCGAGTGGCGCCATGTGTTTAAGCTCGATCCAGATAAATATATTTCTGATGAGGATTTAGAAAAGATTTGCGAGTCAGGAACCGACGCACTTATTGTGGGTGGAACGGATGGAATCACATTAGACAAGGTATTGGATCTAATGGCTCGTATCCGCCGATATACGGTCCCATGTGTGCTGGAAGTATCCTCTATCGAAGCCATTACACCAGGATTTGATTTATATTTTATTCCAACGGTTTTGAACAGCAAGGAGACAAAGTGGATTTCAGGACTGCACCATGAGGCTGTGAAAGAGTATGGAGATATCATGAATTGGGATGAAATAGCCGTGCAAGGTTATTGTATTCTCAATGAGGAATGCAAAGCTGCTAAGCTGACAAATGCAAATACCGATTTAACCATTGATGATGTCAGGGCTTATGCCATGATGGCAGAAAAAATGTTCCATCTCCCTATTTTTTACTTAGAATATAGCGGAAAATACGGAGATGCCAAGTTACTATCAGAGGTTAGGAAAACGCTTGAGAATACAACCTTATTTTATGGCGGCGGCATAGAAACAGCGGAACAGGCTCGTGAAATGGCAGCCTCAGCCAATGTAATCGTAGTTGGAAATGTTATTTATAAAGATATACATGCCGCTTTAGAAACGGTTAAAGCTGTACGTTAACAGTTGAATGGCATAAAAAAAAGAGTTATATTAGCAACAGAACATATGTT
>NZ_JBALOZ010000035.1:10575-17431 GCF_036965125.1 Bacillus sp. JJ1503 | reverse complement strand
GGGAGCATTCACCCGATCTTGTTATTCTCGATGTGTTTATGCCAGAGCAGGATGGACTCGAGACCCTTCAGCAAATTCGCAGCCAGCAAGAAAGTGTCGATGTGATTATGGTAACAGCGGCGAATGACCATGAAACAGTGAAAATGGCTCTCCAAAATGGAGCCTTTGATTATATTATTAAGCCGTTTCAATTCGATAGGATCCAGAAGGCTTTAGAAAAATATAAAATTTATCACTCAAAGGTTAAAAATGAGCTGTCGTTATCTCAGCAGCAGCTTGACGAGTTTCTGCATTCCCCCTCCACATCGAAGAAGTTAAATAATGTAAATGATTTGCCAAAAGGACTGAATGAAGTTACATATAGGCAAATTATTGCCTATTTACATGAACAAGAATTAGCTAAATCCTCTGAGGAAGTAGCCGATGGGGTGGGCATTGCCCGCGTGACGGCTCGCCGCTATCTTGAATATTTAGTGAAGCTCGGTGAAATTAAAATTGAATTAAAATATGGAGGTGTCGGCAGGCCTGTAAATCGATATTCCATCATTAAATAAACGCTCTAGAGACCAAAAAGACCAAAATGTCCAAAATGTTCAAAACCTTCTCACATCCCTTTGAAAACGTTATCATGAAAAAAACAAGATTGATACGTTTGAGAAGGAGGAGAAAAAATGAAGAAGGTCTTTAAAAACTTAACAGTTCAAGTAGTTATTGCCATCATCTTAGGTGTGATTGTCGGCTTAGTTTGGCCGGAAGTCGGAAAATCAGTGAAGCCATTGGGAGATACCTTTATTAAAGGGGTTAAAATGGTTATTGCCCCAATTATTTTTCTAACTATCGTTCTCGGAATTGCAAAAATGGGCGATATGAAAAAGGTTGGAAAAGTTGGCGGGAAGGCTTTTATCTATTTTGAAATTGTCACAACGCTAGCACTCGTAATTGGTCTATTTGTCGTTAATATTATCAAGCCAGGTGCGGGACTGAATTTTGATAAGATGCAAAAAGGGGATGTCTCTCAATATACAACTGGTGACGGCGGAAAAATTGATTGGATCGACTTTATTACAAATATTGTTCCATCCAATATGTTTGATGCGTTTGCCAAAGGGGATATTCTTCAAGTTTTATTTTTCTCCATTCTTTTCGGGGTTGCATTAACAGCTCTTGGGGAAAAAGGCAAGCCGATCATTGATTTCTTTGATAAAATTTCGCATGTTTTCTTTAATATTATCGGTTATATTATGAGAGCTGCTCCGATCGGTGCTTTTGGAGCAATGGCATTTACGATTGGAAATTATGGCATTGCTTCAATGAAGCCTCTTGCTATGTTAATGTTGTCCGTTTATGCAACAATGGCATTATTTATATTTGGGGTCTTAAATATCATTTGTAAAATGTATGGATTCAGCTTATTTAAGTATTTAAAATTCATTAAAGAAGAGCTATTAATCGTTCTAGGCACGAGTTCATCTGAATCCGTTCTTCCACGAATGATGGATAAAATGGAGAAGTTCGGCTGCTCGAAGTCAGTCGTAGGACTTGTCATTCCAACAGGATATTCATTTAATCTTGATGGAACTTCTATTTATCTCTCTATGGCTGTAGTGTTTCTTGCTCAGGTTTTCCAAGTTGATTTAAGCGTCGGACAGCAAATTACGATTATTTTAATCTTAATGTTAACTTCTAAAGGGGCGGCAGCTGTTACGGGGGGCGGATTTATCGTTCTTGCTTCAACGCTAACGGCTATGCAGATCATCCCAGTTGAGGGTCTGGCCTTATTACTTGGAGTGGACCGCTTCATGAGTGAAGGTCGAGCCATCACAAACCTAATTGGAAACGGTATTGCAACAATTGCTATTGCTAAAAGCGAGAAGGAATTCGATGAAACGAAACAACAACAAGCGATTATTGAATTAAATACGAAAAACAAAGTAGCCGTTTAAATAGTTATGGAAAAAGCCCTTGAAATCTATGCAAGGGCTTTTTGTAATGTCTAGCTCCAGCGCCTACCCCCGACATACAGGACGTACTAGTGTCGACTATGCGACAGGACATGCATCAATTAATTGCCAGATACTGATTTTGCGGAATGATATGGGGAAAATGTTGAAAATCCTCTTCGAAAAGTAGAATGTTATATAGTCCTAATACAAATTGATTTTTAAGATTAAGAAATGGATGTAAACTAGAAATTGAAGCGAGTTATAGAAAAACATTGCAGTTCAATTAAAAGTCTACATTTAGATTTCTGATGATAAAAGATGTTATTTTTGCTTTGCATTTTGTTAGTTTATAGGTATTGGTCTATGCAGACATCCAAACTAAATTAGATCATCAAGCTATCCTTTAATCCCTATTATATGGGAAATTCCGCCATGGTGCTGCTGCCATCAATTGCATGTAATAATGGCGATATTTTTCCTGTATAATCGGGGATATGGAAGGAGTGATTTAATTTTGATGATTGTACTTTTCGCTGTATTGGCGGGTTTTCTTTATTACCTTCTAAAAATGGCTAATAGAAACACGAAAGATATCGTGATTAATAAAGTTAAAGTTCATAATGAATCAACAAATAGACATGCTCCAAAGCTAAATATTCTTCATCTATCTGATTTGCATCTTGAAAATATTTCAATTTCCCCTGACGAGCTTTATGTAAAGTTGAAAGCTGAATCCATTGATCTCATTGCTCTTACTGGAGATTTCCTCGACCGTAAACGTACGATTCCTAAGCTAGTGCCTTATTTAAAAATTCTTAATCAATTACAACCTAAACATGGCATTTATGCTGTATTGGGGAACCATGACTATGTTCTGCGGAATCAAAACTTGCAAGCATTATTAGATACACTCGAAACCTATAACTGCAAAGTATTGAAAAATGAAAATGATGTAATCATGGTTGATGGGTGTCCAGTCAATATTATTGGCATTGATGACTTTAGTACAAAGCGAAGTGACCTTGATGTCTCATACAATGGAATTAAGCAAGGGACAAATTTAGTTTTAACCCATGACCCTAATATTGTTCTGCATATGAAGAAATACCATTTTGATTATTTGTTAGCCGGTCATTTCCATGGAGGGCAAATTTGCTATCCGAAAGCCTATCATCTTGTGAAAATGGGGAAGCTCGCAAGGATGAATATTACAAAAGGATTTCATACCCAGGATGGAAAGCCTTATTATATTAGCGAGGGGCTTGGTCAAACTGGCGTGAATATCCGTGTCGGAAGCCGACCAGAAATAACGTTTCATGAGTTAACCTTAGCTGCAAACGATAGAAGGGCTGCAGCGGCTATATAAGAAAAAAGCTGTTCTTTTATAACAGCTTTTTCTTATTCCTTCATTAATTTCTATACATTTCGGATAGTTTGTTTGTGGACATAAATAAGTAATTTGGCTTTCGATTTTTTAGAGACTCCCAGGAGGTATGTTTGTTGGATAGAAGCTCTATCGGGAAAAAGGCAAACCATTTAAACCATTTATAAACGGGGCTGTATATATCTACAACCTCAAAACCGAGCCGTTCACAGCCTTTATTCAGCATCGTAATGCCGACGATCCCTTTAACCATATATGCTTGACGGCATTCCCGAATATAAATCTCCACCTCAGGAAGAGATTTTTGGACATATTGATAAATAAATTTCGCTTTTTTCAAATCACTCTTTATGTCTTTTAGTTCTATTAATAACTTGGCATTGTGGAGATGAATTTTGACTAGCGTGTCATTTTTATTGATTCGAGTTCCGTCAGATAGGACCACATTTCTCCCTTTGTATTTTGTTATTCGAATCCTGAAAATATTGCTTTTTGCCCCTTCACACGGAAGTAAGGTAAGGCGTGAAAAGAAATAATAAATCGGATCAAACCAATTCCAAATCGAAAGAACATATCCTCTCATACTTCCTGTCTCTCCTTCATCTGTTTCCTTTTCCCACTTATTTTTCTTCGATAAGTCAAATATTATTTGTGGAAAAATATCGCTAGAAGAGACAAGAAATCAAGGGACAAATTCTGTAACTCCTGTTTGTTCATCCTTAATAATACCGATTCCGCCTATTACTTCTATTTGCGCACCAAATGATTGAAAAAAGTCCCCTGCCACAGCTATTCTCTGTGCATTTATAAACTGTTCTCTATCTAGCGCTGACAATTCTTTTGTAACCCCTAATGCTTCTAACAATTGTCCAATAGCTTGCACCCATAAACCAAACAGGAGCTTTTTCTCCGGCTCTGAATCATGTTTGTCGTCTGATATACTAAATAGCTTCGATACCAAAATGGCTTTACTAAATGCTGCCGTAGCTTGAAACCAAACGACTGCCTCTATTTGCTCTTCCAGCTGAAGCTTTAAGCTCTCAATATCTGCATTTGTTTGCTTTTCCGTTTTTGTTTGATTTTCGGTTTTTTTTTGCTTTTCCGCTTTTGTTTGATTTTCAGCTTTTGTGTTTTTACCGGTCATCTTTATCCACTCCATTACATCAACGGGCTTACATCATTACTATTCGAACTGGGGTGTTTTCGTGATTAACAGTAAAAGTGCATTATTTATATAAAAAGACTTTTAATTGGCTGCTCTTATCTATGGTTACTAATAATACATCGTTAAGCTCAACATTATGATTGGTTTTCAAGGCAGATAGGAGCCAGCTTTCATCTTTGCCCATTTGCTGCAATGCCGACTTTTCAATATTCCCTTCCTTCACAACCGTTTTTGGAAAATCAAACGGCTCCGTTATGATATTCAAATCACCCCGAGTAACCGTTTGAAAGTTGGGACTTACGAAAAAGGAGATGGTTCCATCAGGCTCCCATAAAGCGAGTGCTACTTTTTTTACATCATCAATTTTTTCTTTTCTGGCTTCAGATAATATATAGTCTACTGACACTCTTGCTTTCGTTAAGTTTTTATAAATGAATTGTCCGTTTTTAATCAAGGGAAATGGGTTAGGCAAAACAAATTTTCTTAGTTTTTTTGATTTTAATACTAAGAAAACGCTTGATACATATAAAATGACAAGTGCACTCATCGAAATCATTGATCCTTTTAGGCCTAATCGTTCATCTGACAGAGGGTGAGCTATGATATTGCCAAAGACTACAGCAATAGCAAAATCGAGCAAATTTAGCTGTGAAATAGATCGCTGCCCCATTAGTTTTGCAATAATAATCATAAAAAAATAGATTACAACAGCTCTTAAAATCCATTGCATGGCAGTAAGTGTTTCTTGACCATAAAAAAAGTCCATATGAACTTCTCCCTCCGGACATCTTCGGTATGTACATATTGATAACATACCCGAAAAGCACAAGGCTGATTACTTCTTTAGTAATCAGCTCCTTCTAGCTATCACTTTAATTATTCAATTTCACCGATGAAAATGTCCGTTATCCAGTTTATTAAGGACATTTTAGTAAAAGAATGAAATCCAGTATTTTAAGCCCATACTAATATGAATGTTTATTTAATGTTCAGTAATAACTCCTTAGAGGTGATTCACATCATGCCAATGCTTAAACTGGATAACGATGTTAATCTTTATTATTCAATTAACGGAAAAGGAACTCCTATTGTTTTTATTCATCCCCCAGTCATCACTTCAGTTAATTTTACATACCAAATGGAGGATCTATCTCAACATTTCCAAATCATCACTTTTGATATTCGGGGCCATGGGCTGAGTGATTTTTCCAAATCCCCCCTTACATACCCGCTTATTGCAAAAGATATTCAAGCTTTATTAGATCATTTGCAAATTGAGAAAGCCTATATATGCGGATATTCTTCTGGTGGTTCGATTGTTCTGGAATATTTGCTGACTTTTCCTGATCGAGCATTAGGCGGAATATTGGTTAGTGGTATGCCCGATGTGAATGATGAATATTTAAGAAAACGGATTTCTATGGCCATTAAACTAGCAGAGGCTGGGGCGAAAAAGGTATTAGCTTGGACGATTTCTATTGGCAATGCCAACACCAAAGACTTATTCAAAATCATGTTCTCTGAGGCTTGCAAAGGGGACATCAGAAATATGGAGCAATATTTTCGTTATAGCTTGCAATATAATTGTACAAACCGGCTCGAAGAAATTCCGCATCCAATTTTACTCGTTTATGGCAATAAAGATAAACCCTTTCATCAATATGCCCAGCTTCTGCATGAAAAATTGACGAACAATGTAATACGGTTTATTGAAGAAAATCATCGTATTCCTACAAAGGCAGCTAAGGAGCTAAATGAATGTATCAAGCAGTTTTGTCTCTCACACTAGCCAAATCTAGACGGAAACTCGTAAAAAAAAACACCAATCAGCTGTACATGATTGGTGCTTTCCTTTACCTTATTTTGCAAATCGATGTTTTCCAATCGTTACAGTCACTTGTCTTGAAAAAACCCATTTGCTTGTTGATGTTTTTGGATTAAAGAAATACAACGATCCTCTTCCTTGCCCTCTAAATGCTAATGCCTCATCGACTGCTTTCTTTGAGGACAGGTCAGCGGGTTGGTTAATCGCTCCATTTTGAACAGGTGTAAAGGCATAGTGCCCGCTTACTTTTTCATAGATGACACCTGAAACTGTATTTGGGAAAAGTGGACTATCAAGACGGTTTAAGACAACGGTTGCCACTGCCACTTTTCCTGCGTAAGGCTCACCCTTAGCTTCGGCATGGACAAGACGAGCGATTAGTTCTTTTTCTGCAGCAGTAATTTTTGAATTGGGGATCAGGATTTTCTCGCCAGCATAAAGTAAATCACTAGTCCTGTTATTTACTTTTTTCAAGTGAGGCACGGAAATTCCATATTGATTTGCAATCGTCCAATAGGATTGTCCTTTATGTACGATAT
>NZ_JBALOZ010000035.1:10014-10544 GCF_036965125.1 Bacillus sp. JJ1503 | reverse complement strand
GTATTCGTTGCTGCATTCGACTCAGCTGCAAATCCAAAAAGTGATAATGATAGTGCACCCGTGATGAATAGCTTCTTCATTTTTTTCATGCTAGTTTTCCTCCTACTTCCGTAAAGAATCTCTAATTAAAGGCTAGCATATGTAACATTATGAATCCTCGTCCAAAATGTGGCATCTTAGGCAACGGCTGATTTGTGCCTGTCGTTACTAAGGCGAGCTATTCAGTGGTAAAAAGATGAAATATGTTTTGAAGTGCACCGATTACAAAACTTGGATGATATATGACATTATTATTTCGTATATGTAACAGACCTCTGGCCTTTTGGAGGGATATTACTATTTGGCTGACAAACTACCTAATCTGGCTGATAAATCATTTAACCTCACGGACAAAATGTAATATCCTAAGAAATTTAACAATAAACCCGAATCGTATCAAATTTGAAATTGACTTTCGAGGATTTTTTTACTCATAACGCCGCCCTCTTATACCTATATAGGGTATATTGTTGTAAAAAGAAACCGTGCTA
>NZ_JBALOZ010000035.1:0-9974 GCF_036965125.1 Bacillus sp. JJ1503 | reverse complement strand
TAGCACGGTTTCTTTTTACTTCACATCATAGCCTTGGTCATCAATAGCTTCTTTAATATTATCCAAAGATACTTCATTAGATCTGTACTCTACATCCACAGTCCCATTTTTCAGATCTACTTTCACGCTTTCAACACCAGCTAATTCTCCTACACCGACTTCTACAGCCTTAACGCAGTGACCACATGACATCCCAGCTACATTTAATGTTACTTTTTCCATTATTCAACAGCTCCTTATTTTTTCATTAATTTTTGAATCGTAATTAGGACTTCATCCAGAACTTCCATGTCCCCTTCATTAAGTCGATCCACTACACAAGTTTTCAAGTGACCTTCAAGCAGAATTTTTGCAACGCTATTTAAGGCAGATTGAGTAGCGGATATTTGTGTAATTACATCATCGCAATAAGTGTCTCTTTCGATCAGCCCTTTAATCCCGCGGATTTGGCCTTCAATTCGGTTTAATCGAGTGACTAGATTTTTCTTTACTTTATCTGAATGGTGACTTTTTCGCTCACTATGTGAATTACAGCAGCTTTCATCTTCTGAAAACAACTTTTCATCTTCTTGATTGGATACCATAGGATCCCTCCTTAATTCGAATTATATTATACCCCCGTATAGTATGTAAAGCTCAAATAAAGTTTTTCTGAAAAAAATGGAATTTTTGTGAACTTAGCCATAATCAAGGGTATTAATTCATTATAATTAATATTATTTTACTTCCCGCTAAATTTCTTCAAACTTATAAAGTAAAATAGATATATTATTCGATTTAGAACAGGTGATTATTAATGAATAATTTCTCATTCAAGATTAGAACCGTATTTTTACTGTTCAAAGGAAAGAGAAAATTGTAGAGAGGAATTGGCAATGAGAGATTTTTTACTAGAATGGTTTCCAAATAATCCAATACTTGCTGTCCTCGTTAGTTTAATAATAAATATGATTGTTGCTATATCAGGCATTTTGCCCAGCGTTTTTATTACTGCAGGAAACATTGCCTTTTTTGGTTTCGAAATGGGGCTCTTGGTCTCCGTTGCGGGAGAGGCAGCTGGAGCAATTGTAAGTTTTGTCTTATACAGAAAAGGATTAATAAAGCTTTCACCTAATATAAAAAAATCAAAGTCTAAGCTTTTATTAAAGTTGAAGAATACAGCCGGAGCAGAAGCAATATTTCTTGTACTTGCCCTTAGAATTTTTCCGTTTATTCCTTCAGGCGCTGTAACACTTGCAGCTGCATTCAGTAAAATGGGGCTGTTATCGTTTTGTGTCGCAAGCACATTAGGGAAAATACCATCTCTATTAATAGAAGCATACTCGGTTGACCAAGTGTTATCGTTAAAATCAGAATGGCAGATTACCATTATTCTTCTTATCATCTTAACAAGCATCTATTTTTTTATGCGAAAAATGAAACAATAAAAAGTAAGAACAATCAAATTTGATTGCTCTTACTCTTTTATTGTTTATAATATCAGCGTAATCCATCTAATTTTAACGTTGCAGTTTTGATATAATCTAAAATATTTATTTTCAGCTAATACGCAATGAAATAAAAATTTTCAAATTTAATTGAGGTGAGAAAAATTTCAATTTTACGTTCCATTCGAAAAATTTATCAGTTTTTTGTGGATATACCTATTAAAGATGGGACAGTTTTGAAAGATCGCTATCAGGTGTTAAGTTTTATAGGTGCTGGAAGCTACGGGATGGTATATCTCTGCAGAGATTTGAAAACAAATGAAAATAGAGTGATTAAACAACTTCGGCCAAGTAAACGGCGAAATAAAAAAGAAGCAGCGATGTTTGAAAATGAAATCTCAGTATTAGGTACGCTAAACCAAAAAAATATGCCAGTTTTATATGAAGCTTTTTCAAGTAATGGATATTTTTTTTATGCAATGAGTTTTATTGAAGGGGATAATCTGGAAGACGAACTTTTCATTAGCAAAAAAACGTATAGCGAGAAAGAGTCACTCTTTATTCTTGTCCACTTACTCGAATTAGTAGATGACCTTCACAATAAAGGCATTTATCATCAGGATTTGCGTACCGCTAACATTCTTCTAAAAAACAAGGAACCTTTTTTGATTGATTTTGGTTTATCTAAGCAAAGAGACTCAATTAATCAGCATAACAAACTAGAAGATATTTTAAAGATGAAACAGCAGGATTACTATGATTTAGGGGACTTGCTTTTATATTTGCTTTATTCAACGTACTCCTCCAAGAATAAAAAAGCTCTCCCCTGGACAGAAGAACTTTCTTTAAAAAAGGAAACCGTTAATTTACTGAAAAAATTACTAGGAATACACGAACCTTATACAAATACTATTGAAATTTCAAAAGGTTTATATGCCGCAATAAATGCGCAAGAAAAAGAAAGTTAATTGTATAGAGTAAAATTAGCTGCTGCTTCGTCCTTTACGTTTATAGCGGTGGCTTCCACTCATTGGAAATGATTTGTACCGTCTGCTGCTACTGCTTCCGCGACGATAATTGCGGTGTCTTCGCTCGCTGCTTCCTTGAGAAAGATGTTTGACCATTTTCAATATTTTTTTAAACATATATTACCTCTTTTCATCTATTTTAGTAAGGCTTAGGAGGATACGAGTTTAAAACGTAATATTTAAAGGATAGTCTAAAAATTTTGCTCGCATACCCCACAGGTATTTCAGATATTGAATTGAACAGAGCCTTTTTTAAAGCTTGCCGTTCGTTACTATTTAATTAATTGTTTTTCTGCTATTTTTTTAACTTCTAAATAATGAATTTGATGACCATCGATATTGTGTACTTTGAAATTATAACCTTCGAATTCTAGTTCTGAACCAGTCGTCTTAGCATCAAAGTTTTGAGTCAAGAACCATCCACCTATTGTGTCAACATCCTCATGAGATAAATCGGTTCCCAATAAATTGTTAACATCCTCTATGAGTAATTTGGAATCTAAAATAAAATGGTTTTCGTTTAACATTCGAATTGCTGGCACTTCATCTTCATCAAATTCATCTCTAATTTCTCCGACAATTTCTTCAATAATATCTTCAACAGTTACTAAACCAGATGTACCACCATATTCATCCATTAGGATGGCAATATGGATCCGTTCTTTTTGCATTTTTACTAACAAGTCATGGATTGGGACATTTTCGATCACACGAATAACGGGATTTATGAATGTCTCTAATTTATAGTCTTCATCTGCATTTTTGTTTATAAGATTAGTCGTTAAGAATTCTTTCGCATTAATAAAGCCTAGAATATTGTCTTTATCACCATTAACAACTGGGTATCTTGTATAATGTTCGGTCCCAATAATATTCAATATATCGTTAAAGGTATCGTCAATTGAAATCGTCACGATTTCCGTTCGCGGCACCATGATTTCTTTCGCAATTCTTTCGTCAAATTCAAAAATATTGTTCACGTATTTTAGTTCATTTTTATTAATTTCCCCACTCTTATAACTTTCGGATAATAAAATTCGGAGTTCTTCTTCCGTGTGAGCTACTTCGTGTTCTGAGGCAGGTTTTATACCAAAAAGTCCAACAAGGACACGTGCTGAACCATTTAGAAACCAGATGAACGGATACAGCAATTTATAAAACCAGATGATCGGTGTAGATAGTAAAAGTGTAACTGCCTCCGCTTTTTGAATAGCAACGGTTTTTGGTGCTAGTTCCCCAACAACAACATGAAGGAATGTTACAAGAGCAAATGCAATACCAAATGATAATACATTTGTAATGGACTCACTTAACTCAAAATAAGCAAACAATGGGTGCAATAGCTTTTCAACTGTCGGTTCACCAAGCCAACCTAAACCTAACGCAGTAATCGTGATTCCCAATTGGCAGGCTGATAAATACTCATCTAAGTGAGTGACGACTTTCTTAGCTGCTATAGCACCCTTTTTTCCTTCAGCGATCAGTTGATCAATTCTGGAAACACGGACTTTAACAATAGCAAATTCAGTCGCTACAAAAAATGCGGTTAATATAATTAATAGTGCTATCAATAATAAATTTATTACATCCAATATAATCCTTGACTCGTCTAGGATACGAGTAAGGAGACACCTCCTAATAGGTTAAGATTTTATGAAACTCCACTATCTTATTTATTCTTCTTTGCTATTTCCTTGAGTCATCACTATCATTTAACTAAGCAATAAAAGCAATGTTTGTATCAGCGACAAACTTTCATGTGAAATTTTTTTCTTCATTTCTTCGAATTTCTTTTGATCAGTCTTCTCAAGTTGAGCAAGAACCTCAGCAACTTCTTTTTCCAAACCTTTAATTTTCAGTCGTAAGTCTAATACGTCAACCTCTTCTGAAAATTTATCTATGCACTCTTTTTTAATTTCCTCCAATGACATACCTTCTTCTTTGCGCTTTTCAATGAAGTGAATACGTTCTATTGAAGAATGATCATAGTACCGGTAATTAGAAGGAGAACGTTCTGCTTTTAGTAAACCAAGATTCGTATAATGGTCGATCGTCCTCTTAGTGACGCTGGCCTTCTCTGCCAATTCTCCAATTCTTAACTTCTCAGTCCCAACGTAATCCCTCCAAACTATAACGTTATGGTTATGTTATAATCATACAATTAAAATTAATAGTTATCAACTATTTTGAAATAAGAATAAGAGATTCACAGTTTGAAAATATTTCTGCTTGTCAAACTTATTCACACCTATTTTCGTTTGCTGGAATTGAAAAAAAGACTAACTCGAGGTTGTAGTATAACAACTTTTCGAGTCAGTCTCTTTCTCTTTATTCCCTATTTATAATAAATTGGACGAAAAGAGCAGCAACAAAGTACCAACAACAAAACAATAGTATGCAAAATATTTTAAATTCCCTTTTGCCATAATCCCCATAAACCATTTCATAGAGAAGTATGTCATGAATAATGTAGCAATAAAAGCGATTAAGTAAGGTACAGCCAAAGTGCCGATATCTGGACTACTTATCAAATCCGAAACCCCTAACACCATGCCGCCTAAACTCACCGGGATATAGAGCATAAATGAAAAACGTAAAGCTGTATCTTGTTTCATGCCGACTACAATCGATGTTATTACTGTTGCTCCGGAACGACTAATTCCAGGAACAAGGGCAACAGCTTGAGCAAACCCAACAATTAATGCATCTTTGATGGATAAATCCCCATCTCTTTTCATCCCCCGAAGGTTACGAATCAGCCAAAGTGCTACTCCAGTAATTAACAAGGTGATCGCAATTGTATGTAGTGAAGTTAGATACTTGGCAATGATGTCATTGAACAGTAAACCTAGCACGGCTGCAGGGATTGTGCCAATCACAATATAAAGAACAAACATAAAATCAGATTTATATGCTTTTTCTTTCGTACGAATAAATTGGAGCGTATTCACCATTAAACGCTTAAGGTCTTGGCGAAAGATAAAGCAAATGGCGAAAAGTGAAGCTGTATTTGTTAGAATTTCAAATACTAAACCTTTCTGTTCAATCCCTAATAATCTCTGTCCAATGATAAGATGACCGCTTGATGAAACGGGAATGGGCTCAGTAACACCTTGAATCAAACCTAATATTAAGTATTTTATGATGATTAGAAACTCATCTGCATTCATAAAACCTATGTACCTCCAAAACTGTTAAATGCTTCTTCTCCTAGACTATACTTTAAAAATTAGGTTCGTAAAGTGTTTTATTAAATTTCCCGAAAATTTGGATATAATAGGTAACATTATTCTAAATCGCTAACTATACTTACAATGATATTAAATTAATCCCAACATCCCAACATCATATTATTGGATTTTCAGCCATTTAGTTGTAATATTCATATAAGGAAATTTTAGTCGGCCATAGGGAGTGAGATTGGTACATGTCGTTGTTCGAAAAAAGATGGTTTAAAAGTATGGTTGGAATCATCTTACTTTTATTAATTGTATTTTTATTAAATGAGAATCAGTTTATCTTAACTCCAATCGTTGTTTTGATAAAAACGATTTTTTTGCCTTTTGTTGTCGCAGGTATTTTGTTTTATTTATGCCGTCCTTTAGTAGCATGGCTAGAAAAGAAGAAAGCTCCACGATGGATTGCTATTTTAGCTGCTTATCTTGCCATCATTTTGTTTGTATACGGCGTTATAAAGTTGGTTGGACCAGTCATCAATGACCAATTAGAACGATTTGTCGATAATTTGCCAGCGATGGTTTCCACCGTAACTGATTGGATTAAATATGTTCAGGAAAATCGGGCTACTTTTCCAGACTTCGTTCAAGAGGCATTGCTTACTGCGAGTGCAGATTTAGAATCCCGAATTGAATCCAATATAGGGAATATTGCTAATGGAATTCTTGGTATTTTCGGATTGATTGGCGGGTTTATCAATACGATCTTCTATCTTGTACTTGTTCCATTTATTTTATTTTATATGTTAAAAGATAGTCATCGATTTGCACCGAGTGTGGCTGTTTTGTTCCCACAGTCTAAAAAAGAACATGTGAAAAACATATTAAAAGAAATGGACAAGACCATCTCTACCTATATACAAGGACAAATGCTCGTCAGTGTCATTGTCGGGGCGCTTTTGTTCATAGGCTACTTAATTATTGGACTGAACTATTCACTTGTTTTAGCAATGTTCGGGATGTTTACAAACGTCATTCCGTTTTTAGGCCCATATATTGCAGTCATTCCTGCATTCTTAGTCGCATTATTTCAAGATCCTATCATGGCTCTTTACGTAGCAATTATCATGTTAGTTGCGCAACAAATAGAAGGAAATATCATTTCCCCGAATATCATGGGGAAAACACTAAACATCCATCCTTTAACAATCATTGTGTTAATTTTAACAGCAGGAAACCTTATGGGGATTATCGGGGTAATCTTTATCATTCCAGCTTATTCCATAGTAAAGGTACTTGTCATAAATATTGTTAAGATTTTTAAAACAGAATAATAGATAAGGAAAAGCCGACTTTCTCACAACCAAGAATGTCGGCCTTTTTCAACTTACTCTAAGCTTTTAATACCAAGCCTTTCATAAGCTCTATCTCTAGCAAGATTATGTGACTGCCATGATTTACTTTGTAAATATTCTCTTTCAGCTTTGCGCTGCTTTAGCAAAGCTTCTAATCCTTGAACATCCGGCTGCTTTTCATAAAGCTCAATTAATCCCATGATTCCCGTTGCAGATAAGCTGTTCAAATACTGAATATCGATTTTCCCTGTAGTCTCAAAGCGAGCCATATTTTGATCAACAACGATTTTATCGATATTTACGATATTTAGCCCCGCATAATAAATAAGTGCTGCAATGAAATAAAAACGGAATAACGATAGCCTCTCAATCCAGATTTTCACAAGAGTATAGGCAAAGATGACCATAAGGAAAATCATAAAGGAATGTGCGAGAACCCGAGTTAATGTGAATCCATAAGCATCCTCATACATCGTTAATCGCATGAAGGCGGATATAAGAAGGACCCCGCTCGATAGCACAAGAATGGTTAAGGCCAACTTAATTGTTTTCCTCAAAATTCCTGCAACATTTTTAGTTAAATTGATGACCCCAGTCGTAACAGTTAGATTGATCAATGTGACAAAGAGCAGTTCAAAAAATCCGCGGCGCGCATATTCTGCGTACGTATAGCCTTCATCAAGAGTCCCACTGAAAAAGTACTTGAATTGGACGGCAACGAATAATACATAGACTAAATCTAGAAGCAGCAAAACAGTCAGTGTAATAATTCCATCCACTCCAAACGGCTTAAGGGCGCCATCTCTCTGGATAATATGGATGTTCCTTTGCAAGAGTACTTGAAGAAATCCAAAGAAACTGAATGTATATATTAAAATAACTACCGCACGGAAAACATATTCTCCCCTAAAGTTGAACAAACCAGGGATACTATTTAAAAGCCTTTCAAATTGAGTATCTGCGGACATAAGCAAATTCAATATGATAAATAAAAAGGGGAAGGAGATAGCTACGCCAATCAGAACCTTTTTCCACACAACATTTTGTTTTTCGTTGCTTCCTCGTCTTGTCAGCTTGGCAGCATATTTAGTGAATAGTGCACTATACCGAATTCCGTCAATCAGGCGTTGTAACGTGTAAATGACGAAATACAAGTTACTCCATTCTTTTTTTTTCGGTGAAGTGATTAAGGCAAGATGGAAGATAACAAGGGCCGGTATCACAAGAATATTCAACGCATAAAAAAGTGCTGTATCATACAGATAATAGCTTGCTGCTAAAAGCCATATTGCGATTAGTACTAGATAGCCGAACCGCTGGTGCGAAAAGGAAAACGACCGAAACCTCCAGAAAAACAGCGCGTAAAAAACAAAAATGAAAACAAAATAGGAGATGCCAATCTGATATCTGAAGAATGCTTCCTCTGCCACAATTCCCAATAAAAAACACAAGAAAAAGAAAATCCAATCTATCCTTTCGATTTTGATTTCCATAATAAAGCCTCCTTTTTATATAGATATTCTATATACATAGTTATTCTATGTACGAAGGTAAAAAAAAGCTCATACAGAAGCTTTTTTCCCCCACCTGTAGCTAATCAGGCAAACTGGGTATAAAAGTAGCGTCATCAGAATACAGATCCCGATAAACGTTTCAGTCAGCAACGGGCTGAACCATTCATGGGGAATGATTCGGAAAACCGTCAGAGCCATTAGCGTTAAATTTGGTATTAACGCCAAGAAAAAGGTCGTTTTCATTAGCTTTCTGCCTTTATGGCCAAACCCTCTGCCAATTTCATAGCCAAGCAACGCCCAGAAAAACAGATAAATACACACAATTAAGATCGGAAAAGATGTTAATTGAACCCATAGGCTTGTGAGCCAGCTCCAGTTTAGCAGATTATGCGCGAGCGTAAGGATAGACCCCCCGGCAAAAAAAAGAATATTAACAGCTATGAACAGCCATTTCATCTTGCTGGGCGTAACGGAAAGTTCTTCTCTCCACATGGCCGCAATCTCTTCGGGTGCTCCGAGCCTTAAATAGATTTGATTGCGCACCTCGGAATCATCCTCTAGCTTGAAAAGCTCTACAAGGAGTTCATTAAGATGATCATCATATTCCTTTAAAATCAACTCTTTTTCGCTATGATTTGCGAGGTGCTTTGCAAGCTCTTCTAAAAACTCATCCTTCAGCCGATCCATGCTTTTTTCTCCCCATCACCTTGTTCATTACGGAAACAAAGTCATTCCATTCACGGGTTTTCTCAAGAAGCATTTCTTTCCCTGCCTCCGTAATACGATAATACTTCCTGGCTGGTCCCTTCTCCTGCTCCTGCCAATAGCATTCAATGTATTCCTGCTTTTCGAGCTTATGAAGGGCTGGATACAATGTGCCTTCTTTAAAAGAAAACTCATTTTCGCTGCGCTTCTCCAGTTCCTTAACAATCTCATATCCATACATATCCCGCTCGCCTAACATTTGAAGAAGCAATAGGGATGAACTTCCTTTGACCAATTCACGATTGAACACTTTATCACCTACCTAGTTATTTTAGGTATATAGAGATTCTACACTTCAGCGGAGAAATTGTAAAGGATCAAATTACCTTAAATCTCCTTAATTTTATTTTCATGGAACACAGCTTTTGTTAAAACTGATGATACTCGGTAACCATGAATAGTTCATGAAATCTACTCTATTAAAGTTAAATAAACTCATCGGTACCTCAACTGCTAATTATAGAAGGCAGCTAATAAGTTCATTAAAATAAGATAGGAGTACCTCTCATATGGCAACTTCAAAACTAAAAAATCCGAGTCATTCATCAACTCGGATTTTTATACGTTTAAGATAGCTCCAAATTCACTTTGAAAATTGTAACTTATTTCAAGTTCTTTTTTATAGGCTGAATATTTTTTATCACATGCCTGGCATGCCCATACCCGGGAAGCCACCCATGCCCATACCTGGAACACCGCCCATGCCCAT
>NZ_JBALOZ010000034.1:0-25736 GCF_036965125.1 Bacillus sp. JJ1503 | reverse complement strand
CATTTAGTCCGTATGATATAATTCTATCCTTTGTAATCGGGCCAATACAGCTAATTATACTATTTTCTAGCCGATGAAAAAGCTGGCTTTCCTTCATCACTCTCATAAAATGATCAACAGTTGAGGGACTTGTAAAGGCAAGGATATCTATTATTCCGTCCGAAAATGCCTCTACTATTTTCACTCTGCTTTCATCAGGAAAGAAAGTGTCATACATGATAATCTCGTCAACATTTGCGCCCTTTTCCGTTAAGGCCGTATAAATAATATTTCTAGCAAGTTTCCCTTTAGGGATTAAAATGTTCATCCCCGCCTTCACAAGCGGCAAGAAATCCTTAACAAACCCTTCCGCAACATACTCCCTTGGGATAAAATCCACCTTTATTCCCGCGTGCAGCAGGCAGGCTTCTGTTTTTTTTCCAATGGCTGCGATTTTGGGCAACTTCATTTTTTCAGGAGAGTCGATAAAAGAAAGAAAGGTCTCAACCGTGACATTGCTCGTAAAAACAATCCAATCATACGTATGTAACTGATGAAGAATCTTCATAATCTCATCAGAAATATCTACAGGCTTAAAGGCGATAAGAGGGATTTCAACAGGAATTCCTCCATAACCTTTAACTAAACTTGAAAAGGTTTTCGCCTGCTCCTTCCCTCTAGGAACGAGAACCGACATTCCCTTAAGAGGAAGGGCTATGCCCTCGCCTCCACCGGTCATTCGCGATCCAGCTCCTCTTTCACCTGATCGATTAAATCTTTAGCTCCCTGATTAATTAAGAGATTAGCCGCTTCAACTCCGACCTCCTCAGGGTCTAAGCCTTTCACTTGTTCTGTATAGATCAGTTTTCCATCAGGAGAGCCGACTAGGCAGGTTAGCACAATTTCTTCTCCATTAAGCTCTGCAAAGCCAGCGATTGGCACCTGGCAGCCTCCCTCCATTTTGTGAAGGAATGCTCTCTCTGCTCGAACGGTTGCATCTGTTTTCTTGCATGTAAATTTATCTAATAAACCGCGAAGTTCTTCATCATCACTGCGGCATTCGATAGAAAGTGCCCCTTGCCCAATAGCAGGCAAACAAATATCTGGGTCTAACAATTCTGTCACGACATCACTTGCCCAACCTAGTCTCTTTAAACCCGCGGCAGCGAGAATAATCGCATCGTATTCATCTGTTTCTAGCTTGGCAAGTCTAGTATCAATATTTCCTCTAATCCATTTAATTTCTAAATCCGGACGGCGTGCAAGAAGCTGTGCCCCTCTGCGTAAACTGCTCGTTCCAATTACAGCCCCAGGTTTAAGATCTGAGAAACGTACATGGTCTTTTGAAATAAGCGCATCCCGGTGATCTTCTCTTTCAGGAATACTGCCGATTATTAGCCCTTCAGGCAGAACTGCCGGCATATCCTTCATACTGTGGACAGCCATATCAATTTCTTTATCCAGCATGGCCTGCTCGATTTCTTTCACAAACAAGCCCTTACCGCCGACCTTAGAAAGCGTCACATCTAATATGCGGTCGCCTTTTGTAACAATTTCCTTCACTTCGAAATCAAAGGATGGATCAATCGCCTTCAATTGATCGATTACCCAATTTGTTTGTGTTAATGCAAGTTTACTTCTGCGAGATCCTACGATAATTTTTCTCATGACAGCCTCCTAATTTACGAATACCAGAAATGGAAAGATGATAATGAACCGAATAGAAAGAAGTTAATTAAGACAATTAGAAAGGATGCAATATTCCATAATGCTAATTGCTTCCCGGCAAGCCCTTTGCCTACTTTTAAATAAAGATAAATACTGTATGCAGCGATAACTACAAAAGAACCGACCACTTTAGAATCGTACCAAATCATATCTGGTACCTTAATATAGGCCCACTGAATACCCAGGATTAAGCTTATCATCAACATGGGAACTCCAATTACATTTAATACATATGAGGTTTTGTCCAGCTTCGATAAATCTGCAACCCTTAATAGCCTTGGGCCCCATTTCTTTCTTTTCAACAGATCATACTGAATTAAATATAATACGGAAAATACAAAAGACAAGGAAAATGCCCCATATGACAAAATCGCAACAGTAATGTGTATAAATAGTAATTCAGAAATGAGCTTTTGAGCCATCACATTTGATTCATACTGAATAGGGGCAAATGTGTGAATGGCCATAATGATAAATCCAATTACATTTGTAAAAAAGACTATAAAGTCTACCCTAAGAAAACGGTTTAATGCTAATGACAAAGTAATGAGCACCCAGGCATAAAAATATAATCCTTCAAAAATTGTCAGTACGGGAAATCTGCCTGTTTTCATCATATATAAAAAGAGAAAGACCGTTTGCAAAAGCCAAACAAATGCAAGTAACCAGAAGGCAATTCGGTTTGCCTTCCGGTTATGATGTAAGAAATCAATAAAGTATAATAAGACACTCAAGGCATACAGAACGACAGTAGCTTCATGCAGCCGTGTCATATAAATATCGATCATACTCAAGTACTCCTACGATTGAAAGGAAGCCTGTGACATATGAGCGATAGAGTTTTGTGGTTCGGCTGTTTGTGTCATTTTCCGCTCAGAAACAAGTTCTTCTATATTGAAAATTTTCATAAATAAATCTAATGCCTTTTCAGCATCCTTACCTCCGGCCATTTCCTTCGCCTGTAAAATAGGATCCTTTAACAGCTGATTAATAATACTCTTTGTATGTTTATTCAGTACCTTTTTATCACGATCACTTAAATTCGGCATCTTTCTTTCAATACTTTCCATTGTTTCAGCCTGAATCGCTAATGCCTTTTCCCTTAAAGCAGAGATAACGGGAACGACACCAAGCAAATTCAGCCATTGTTTAAATTCAATAATTTCCTGCTCAATCATGAGCTGAATGGTTTCTGCTGCCTTCTTACGTTCCTGCAGATTTGCTTCAACAATTCCTTCAAGGTCATCTATATCATATAAGAAGACAGTATCTAATTCAGCGAGGGCAGGGTCCAAATCACGTGGCACAGCGATGTCTACCATGAATAATGGTTTTCCTTTTCGTAATTTTTCAACAGCTGTCATCATTTCCTTCGTGACAACGAATCCCTTTGCTCCAGTAGAACTAATAAGAATGTCCGCTTCAATTAAAGAGCATTGGAGCTCTTGAAGAGATTTCGCCTTGCCAGCATAACGGACTGCTAAATCCTGCGCTTTTTCAAATGTACGATTGATAACGGTTACCTTGCTTGCACCGTTTGCATGCAGATTTTGGATAGCAAGCTCGCCCATTTTACCGGCTCCCAAAATAAGCACATGCTTATTCTCTAAAGAACCAAATATCTTTTTTGCCAACTCTACAGCAGCATAGCTAACTGAAACGGCATTAGCTCCGATTTCTGTTTCAGAATGAGCCCGTTTAGCTAACGTAACAGCTTGTTTAAATAATTGATTAAATACAGTTCCAATCGTATGATCATCCTGTGCCTGCAGAAAGCTTGTCCGAACCTGTCCTAAAATTTGGGTCTCTCCAAGAATCATGGAATTCAGCCCACAGGAGACATTGAATAAATGCTCGATAGCCCCTTCCTGCTCATAAATAAACAAATAAGGAGAAAATTCTTCTTTCTCTATCTTAAACCACTCTGATAAAAATTCTTTAATATAGTAACGGCCTGTGTGAATCTGATCAACAACCGCATAGATTTCAGTCCGATTACAAGTAGACACAATCACATTCTCAAGGATGCTTTTTTTATCCTTTAACGTTTTCATAGCATCTGGTAATTGAGAAGGGTTAAACGTCAATCTTTCCCGAATTTCAACAGGGGCCGTTTTATAATTTAGACCAACAACTACTATATGCATTTAAATTGACACCCCCAAATTAATTGCACAATAACTATTCTAATTGTAGCACTTATTTCCTTCATATTTATGCGAAAATGTGAACAGATCTTGAACTCCTATGGTAAAATATTCATTGAATTCAAATAGATCGTACACAAATTATGTTTATTTATTTTTTCGACAAAATACTCCCTTATGTACATTATCAAAAATTGGATATAGATTCAAGTGAACCTTATTGGAAGGGTGTAAATATGAAAAATCAGAGAATATTTCCTGGTATTATCCTAATTGGCTTTGGAGCATACTTCTTTCTTCAACAATCAAATATCACTTTTTTTCAGCCTTTTTTTACATGGCCTAGCCTTTTAATCATCATTGGGATCGCATTTTTATTTCAAGGCTATGGAGCGAAGGATTATCATGCCATCTTACCAGGTGTCATCCTGACAGGGTTTGGCTTGCATTTCCATGTCGTGAATCGTCTTGAAATTTGGCCGGATCATATCGGAACATTCATTTTAATTATTGCTTTAGGCTTTTTACTTCAGCACCAAAAAACTAGAACCGGGTTATTTCAAGGAATTTTATTTTTAGTTCTTGCTTCCTTGCTCCTATTTTACGACCGGATTATTCTATGGTTTGGTTTATTGGAAAACGGAGTTACAACCGCCTGGAAGTTTTGGCCAGCCATCTTTATTCTAGCGGGTATTTACTTTCTGTTTTTTAAAAAGAAATAGGAGGACAAGGTTATTATTCCCTGTCCTCCGTGTTTATAAAACCGAATCTAAGAAGTGTTTTGTACGGGTTTCCTTTGGATGAGAGAATAAGTCCTTCGGATGACCAACTTCGACAATACGGCCTTCATGCATATAGACGACCCAATCAGCAACCTCTCTAGCAAAGCCCATTTCGTGTGTGACGACCACCATTGTCATTCCCTCTTCAGCCAGCTCCTTCATTGTGGCAAGCACCTCGCCAACAAGCTCAGGATCTAAGGCAGATGTAGGCTCATCAAATAGCATGATTTCAGGTTTCATAGCTAATGCCCTTGCTATGGCTACCCGCTGCTTTTGTCCGCCAGACAGCTTGGATGGGTACACATTTTCCTTATCTGAAAGACCTACTTTTTTCAATAATGCCTTTCCTTCGGCCGTAGCTTGCTCTTTAGATAGCTTTTTTACATAAATGGGAGCCTCAATAACGTTTTCAAGTACTGTTTTATGCGGGAATAAATTAAAATGCTGAAATACCATCCCAACTCGTGCTCGGACCTTATTGAGATCATGTGTTTCTTTTTCAATTTGTTCGCCGTTAATTACGACTAACCCACTATCCTTAAATTCCAAAAAATTGATGCATCGAAGAAGTGTGCTTTTCCCTGAGCCGCTCGCGCCTATTAAACAAACCACTTCACTTTGCTTAACCGTCATATTAATATCCTTTAATACGTGCAAATCTCCAAATGATTTATTTAGCATGTCAACTTTTATCATGACCGTACCGCTCATATTATAACTCCTTTCTTAATCGCTGCTAGCCATTCTTTTTTCGATTAACCTGACAATAATGGAGAAGAATAGAACTAATACTAAGTAGTAAACAGCTACAATGAGTAAATAGCTCATATAGTCGTATTTAATTGAGCCTTGAGTAGTAGCTACATTAAATAGCTCGTACATTCCAATAAATGATGCAAGTGAGGAATCCTTTAGGGCAATAATAAATTGATTTCCTAGGGGCGGAAGTGCCCTGCGAATGGCTTGTGGAAGAATAATCCTTCTCATCGCTAAGGAAACCGTCATACCAAGAGAACGTCCTGCCTCCATTTGTCCATGATCGACTGACTGGATCGCCCCTCGGAAAATTTCAGCAATATAAGCACCGTTATGAAAGGCTAGTCCAAGAACAACAGCCCAGAAGTCTGGCATATTGATAGAGGTTAAACCAAAGTAGAAAATAAAGATTTGCACAACGAGCGGCGTTCCCCGTACGAGAAATATATAAGCATCCGCCACTAATTCTAATACCTTCACCTTTGAAATTTTTAAAAAGGCAAAAAAAAGGCCGATAAATATTGCGATAAAAATGGAAATAATCGTGAGTTGGAAGGTAAGTACCATTCCTTTTAAGAAAATGGGGTATGTTGCCATGAATTTTGTGAATAAATCCATAGGCTTTCCTCCTTTACTTTTATTAATAAATAGAGGATGACTAAGTCATCCTCTATTTGCTTATTCCTTCTCAGGGTCTTTCGTAATATCTTCACCGATGTACTTTTTACTGATTTCCGTCAATGTTCCGTTTTCATGTAATTTTTTCAACGCTTCATTAATTTTTTTCAGAAGCTCCTCGTTTTCTTTCGCAACAGCTATTGCTTGTTCACTTTTTCCTAGCAATTCTTTTCCAACAATATTCATTCCAGCACCAATTGCCTCTTTGCCCGTAATAAAATCAGTGATGACTGCATCATGCTTCCCTTTACTTAATGCTTCAAGCGCCACGACATCGCTATCGTAAAATTTAATATTATCTGTTACAGGCTGTGCGACATCTGCATAAGTAGTTCCTTTAGCTACAGCAATTTCTAATCCTTTTAAATCGTCAATTGTTTCAACTGTACTATCAGGACGGACATAGATTTGCGGTCCAGAATAGTAGTATGGAATCGAGAAATTTACGGCTTCTAACCGCTCTTCCGTGATTGTATGACTAGCAACCGCCGCATCAAAGCGGCCAGATTTAACCCCTTCAACGATGCCTCCGAACTTAAACTTTTTCTGTACAGGCTCTAACCCAAGTTCTTTTGCTACTGCTTCTCCTACCTCAATGTCAAAACCGCTCATCGTTCCATCCGCATTCGTCACACTAAATGGGTTAAATTCACCTGACGATGCATAAATAAACTTTCCTTTCTCGACAAGCTTAAAGCCCTCATTCTCTGCTTCCTTTGACCCACAGGCAGCAAGAACAATAATAGAAATGAATAAAAGTAATCCCTTTCCAAAATGCTTCACTATTAGAAAGTCCCCTTTCTTCTTCTCTCAAATTTTTTCTAATTACCTAAACATATGATACGAATTCTTTTAAGATTCATATTTTCTGCTAAATGTTTTCGTGATTGCTTCTAGCAGACTAAAAAATTAATACTTTTTCTATTACTATAATAAAGATTGATATATTTCATTCTTATAGCAAAAAAAATCCCGGTGCATTTCTGCATCGGGATTGAAGCTTATATATAGCTTAGAAGCACAGACCACGCTTCATCCTTCCCTTGTCCAGTTTCGGACGAAAAAAGGATTAAAGGATCATTCGGATCGAGGTCCAGTGTTTCTTTCGTTATTTTTATATGCTTTTGCCATTTCGATTTCGGAACTTTATCGGCCTTTGTAGCGATAATGACACATGGGATTTCGTAATGCTTTAGGAAATTATACATCATGATATCATCCTGACTTGGGGGATGACGCAAATCAACTATTTGCACAACAGCTTTTAGCTGCTCTCTTGATGTTAAATACGTTTCAATCATTTTGCCCCAGGCTTCTCGTTCTTTTTTAGAAACTTTAGCGTAGCCATAACCAGGTACATCGACAAAATGTAACATCTCATTAATCAGGAAAAAATTTAATGTTTGTGTTTTCCCAGGCTTTGATGAGGTTCTAGCTAACGCTTTTCTATTTAACATTTTGTTAATAAACGAAGATTTCCCAACATTGGACCTGCCTGCTAAAGCAAACTCGGGTAAAGCCTCACCCGGATATTGGTCAGGCTTTACCGCACTAATAACGATATCTGCTGAATTTACCTTCATGCTTCTGCACCCCCAGTCAATGCATGCATTAGCACTTCATCTACATGGGAGACTAGAACAAATTCCAACTCGTCTCGGACACTCTCAGGTATATCATCAATATCCTTTTCATTGTCCTTTGGAAGAATAATTTTCGTTAGACCCGCTCGATGAGCACTAAGTGTTTTTTCTTTAACGCCGCCTATTGGCAGGACACGCCCACGCAAAGTAATCTCCCCAGTCATACCAATTTCTTTGCGGATTCGCTTACCAGAAAGTGCAGACACTAAAGCAGTTGTAATCGTAATACCTGCAGATGGGCCATCCTTAGGGACGGCTCCCTCCGGAACGTGAATGTGAATATCATACTTTTCGTGAAAGTCCTCTTCAATCCCTAATTCACTTGCTTTAGAACGGACATAGCTAAAGGCCGCTTGAGCCGATTCCTTCATGACATCCCCAAGCTTCCCTGTGAGGACAAGCTTGCCTTTTCCTGGTGAAAGTGATACTTCAATTTGCAGTGTATCCCCGCCAACAGTTGTATAAGCAAGTCCTGTTGCCACACCCACTTGATCCTCAAGCTCAGCTTGCCCATATCGAAAAATCGGCTTTCCTAGGAAGTCTTCCACATTTTTTTCGGAAATAATAACCTTTTTCTTTTCACCTGAGACAATAATTTTCGCTGTTTTCCGGCATATCGTTGCCAGCTGTCTTTCAAGTCCTCGTACACCCGCTTCTCTTGTGTAATACCGAACGACCTTCTGAATTCCGTCCTCGCGGATTTGAAGCTGAGATTTTGTAAGACCATGCTCTTTTATTTGTTTCGGTAAAAGATGATCTTTTGCAATATGATTTTTCTCTAGTTCTGTATAGCCAGCAATTGTAATAATCTCCATCCGGTCTCTAAGCGGCCCAGGTATAGTCGCTAAATTATTCGCTGTTGCGATAAACATGACTTTAGAAAGATCGTATGTTTCCTCAATGTAATGATCACTAAAATTATTATTTTGTTCAGGGTCTAAAACTTCAAGCATAGCTGAAGACGGATCTCCCCGGAAGTCACTTGACATCTTATCAATTTCATCAAGTAAAAATACTGGATTAATCGTTCCAGCTTTCTTCATTCCCTGTATAATACGGCCTGGCATAGCACCTACATACGTTCTTCGATGGCCCCGAATTTCAGATTCATCGCGAACACCGCCAAGTGAAATACGGACAAAATTTCGGTTGAGTGATGTAGCAATGGAACGTGCTAGGCTTGTTTTCCCTACTCCAGGGGGTCCTGCTAGACAAAGTATTGGCCCTTTTAATGAATTCGTCAGCTTTTGAACAGCTAAGTATTCCAGCACACGTTCTTTCACCTTTTCAAGACCGTAATGGTCATTATTTAAGATGCGTTCTGCTTTATGAATATTTAAATCATCTTCTGTTGCCTTGCTCCATGGCAATGAAATTAGCCATTCAATATAATTTCGAATAACGCCGCTTTCCGCAGAACTTGAAGGGATTTTTTCATAACGATCAAGTTCCTTGAATGCGGTTGCTTGAACATTTTCTGGCATGCCGGCTTTTTCAATTTTTTCAGTAAGGTCGGCAACCTCGCCTGTCTTTCCTTCTTTATCTCCAAGCTCTTTCTGGATAGCCTTCATTTGTTCGCGCAAATAATATTCCTTCTGTGTGCGTTCCATTGATTTCTTTACGCGCTGGCCAATTTTCTTTTCTAAATTTAATACTTCTTTTTCATTATGAATGATTTCAATAACTTGATTCATCCGGTCTTTGACATCAAAGGTTTCTAATATTTCCTGCTTTTCCTTTAGCTTTAAAGGTAAATGGGATGCGATGATATCTGCCATGCGCCCAGGCTCTTCAATATCCGAAACAGCAGAATACGTTTCTGCTGATACTTTTTTCGATACCTTTATGTATTGTTCAAAGTAATCCAGCATAGTCCTCATTAGAGCTTGATCTTCTGTATCCTTTGTCGTTTCCTCTTCGAATACTTCTATTTTGACTGCGTAGTGGTTAGGGTCATCCTTAAATTCAAGAATTTGCGCCCTTTTTAACCCTTCTACTAAAACCCGGATTGTCCCATTAGGAAGTTTAAGCATTTGCTTGACACGTGTTAATGTTCCAATTTGGTATAAATCCTCTTCAGCGGGTTCATCTATCGATATTTCTTTTTGCGTAGACAAGAAAATTAAATGGTCATCTACCATCGCTTTTTCAAGGGCTTGCACCGACTTTTCACGGCCAACATCTAAGTGCAGGACCATAGTTGGATAAACAAGCAGACCCCTTAGCGGCAGGAGGGGGACGATAATTTCTTTCTTTTTCGCCATAACTTAGGAAGCACCTCCAAAATACATATCTTCATTAGCCTTAAATTGCTAATATTTTCTTTGTACAATTCTAACTTATTTATGTGTAAGTGTCTAATTTGAAAAGCGGTAGCACTGGTTCATAGAAATCTCGGACGGACTTTTCATGACTCAGCTTGGGTCAAAGTGTACGTCTGAAAGGGTTGGATGGACATTTCATGTGTCAACTTGGATCAAAGTGGCCGTCCAGCGGGGCTGGATGGACTTTTCACACGTCAGCTTGGGTCAAAGTGTCCGTCCAGCGGGGCTGGATGGACTTTTCATGCGTTATCTTGGAGCAATGTGTCCGTCCAGCGGGGCTGGATGGACTTTTCACACGTCACCTTGGGTCAAGGTATCCGTCCAACTGGGCTGGATGGACTTTTCATGCGTCATCTTGGAGCAAAGTGGCCGTCCAACGGGGTTGGATGGACTTTTCACACGTCAGCTTGGGTCAAAGTGGCCGTCCAGCGGGGCTGGATGGACTTTTCACACGTCAGCTTGGATCAAAGTGGCCGTCCAGCGGGGCTGGATGGACATTTCACATCGTCAACCTATATCCGTCTTCTCGACATAAAGAAAACTTCGGCTTTCATGCTGGGAACAATTAGCCGAAGTTGACCATCTAGATGCTTTCTTTTTTTGCCAATTCGATTGAAGCAGTGATGGATTGTTCCAGGTGAAAGTTCTTCAATAAAGCTAGTTCAAAAACTTCATTCAAATGGCTTACTGGAACAATTTTGATTCCGGTTATTTCTTTTAATATGGATTGCATATTTTCTTTTGGAATAATAACGGTTTGGGCCCCAGCCTTTTTCGCTGCTTTTACCTTCGGATAAACACCGCCAACTGGTTTAACATGCCCATGAATACTTATTTCCCCTGTCATGGCAACTGTATGGTCAATAGGATACTTGTAAATGGCAGAATAAATCCCGGTGGCCATCGCAATACCTGCGGATGGGCCATCTATTGGAACACCGCCTGGAAAGTTAACATGGATATCATAGTCGCTTGCTGGAACTCCCATCGAGCGAAGAACGGTTATTACATTTTCAATGGATCCTCTTGCCATACTTTTTCTGCGAATGGATTTTCCTTGTCCGCCAATACTTTCCTCTTCAACAATACCTGTAATATTTATACTGCCCTTATCTTTAGCTGGAATAATGGTAACCTCAATTTCAAGAAGGGCGCCTGAGTTTGGGCCATATACAGCTAAACCATTCACTAATCCCACTTCAGAACGGGTGTTTATTTTTCTTTCCATTCTTGGTGTTAGCTGACTCGATTGAATGACCCATTCAATGTCTTCATCTTTTATGTAATTTCGATCTTCTGTAATGGCAAGCCCTGCTGCAATTTGGATCATATTGACTGCTTCACGGCCGTTCCGTGCGTAAGAAGCAAGAGTCATTAATCCATTTTCACTAATGGCCAGATTAACTTTTTCTGTTGCTCTTCTGCCGACATCAGCGATTTCCTCTTCAGCCAGCTCCCGGAAAAATACCTCCATACATCTGGACCGAATGGCCGGAGGAATTTCACTTGGGGTTCTTGTAGTCGCTCCAATTAATCGAAAATCAGCTGGAAGGCCATTTTTAAAAATATCATGAATATGGTTTGGAATTTGGGCATTCTCCTCATTATAATAGGCGCTTTCCAAGAATACTTTCCGATCCTCTAGCACTTTTAAAAGCTTATTCATTTGGATAGGATGAAGCTCCCCGATTTCATCAATAAACAAAACGCCACCATGTGCATTTGTAACAGCCCCTTGTTTCGGCTGAGGTATGCCAGCTTGTCCCATGGCTCCTGCACCTTGATAAATAGGGTCGTGAACCGACCCGATCAGCGGGTCTGCAATTCCTCTTTCATCAAATCGGGCTGTAGTGGCATCCAATTCGATAAAGACAGATGAATGTTTAAAAGGGGATTTTGCTGTCTTTTTCGCTTCTTCTAAAACTAATCTTGCTGCTGCTGTTTTTCCTACCCCTGGAGGTCCGTAGATGATCACATGCTGCGGGTTTGGGCTGCATAAGGCTGCTTTTAACGATTTTATTCCATCCTCTTGACCTACTATGTCTGCAAAGCTTGATGGGCGAACTTTTTCTGCTAAAGGCTCAGTTAAAGAGATGGATCTCATCTTTTTCAATTGGTCCATTTCTTTTCTTGATTCTCTATCAATTGATACTTTCTGTGTTCGTTGATTTTTAAGCAAATTCCAGAAATAAAGACCAATCACAATTCCAAAAAACAATTGAATAAATAAGGCGATCCCCGTCCAACTCATACTTTTCCCTCCTGCAATCTAGTTCTCGGTGATATATGCTAGTATCTCCCTGACTGAGTTGGAATAAACAAGATTTTGCTGTAAAAAGCTGGGGGGATTTTGTATTATACGGCTTGCAAATGTCCCTAATATCCAGGCAAAAAAGCCAAACCCTAAAGGGTTTGGCTTATAGTATTTGAAGAGAAAAGTTTACTCTTCTTGTATCCTCTGCTGCTTGTTATGCAGAAGTTCTTTCTTCTTTTACAATCGTTCCATCTTCAAGAATGAGTTTTGGTGATGTATTTTCTGTAATCGTTTCCTTTGTAATGATACATTTTTTAATATCATCACGAGAAGGAAGGTCAAACATAACATCCAGCATAATTCCTTCAATAATAGAACGAAGTCCGCGGGCTCCTGTTTTACGCTCAATTGCTTTCTTCGCAATTTCCACTAGTGCCTCATCTTCAAATTCAAGCTCTACATCGTCAAGCTCGAGCATCTTTTGATATTGCTTTACTAATGCATTTTTTGGTTTAGTCAGAATTTCAATTAATGCTTCTTCATCTAGCAAGCCAAGACTTGCAATGACTGGAAGACGGCCAATAAATTCTGGGATTAAACCAAATTTCAGAAGATCCTCTGGAAGAACTTTAGTTAGAAGTTCTTTTTGATCTACCTCGGTATCCTTTGTAGTAGAACCAAAGCCAATAACCTTTTGACCTAAACGGCGCTTAATAATTTGTTCGATGCCATCGAAGGCACCTCCACAAATAAATAAAACATTCGTTGTGTCAATTTGAATGAATTCCTGATGAGGGTGTTTACGTCCACCTTGAGGCGGAACGCTTGCTACAGTCCCCTCTAGAATTTTTAATAATGCTTGCTGAACCCCTTCACCAGAAACATCTCTAGTTATTGAAGGATTTTCTGATTTACGGGCTACCTTATCGATTTCATCAATATAAATAATGCCTTTTTCTGCTTTCTCCACATCATAGTCTGCTGATTGAATAAGCTTTAATAAAATATTTTCAACATCTTCACCTACATAGCCTGCTTCTGTTAGAGAAGTAGCATCTGCAATAGCAAACGGTACATTTAAAATGCGAGCTAACGTTTGTGCTAATAAGGTTTTTCCGCTTCCCGTTGGTCCAATCATACAAATGTTACTTTTGAAAAGCTCCACATCATCGATTTTACTATTGGAATTAATACGCTTGTAATGATTGTATACAGCTACTGATAATGATTTTTTCGCCTGATCCTGTCCAATTACGTATTCATCGAGAATGTCACGGATTTCAGCTGGTTTTGGGACATCTTTAAACTCAACTTCCTCTTCGGTTCCAAGCTCTTCTTCAACGATTTCGGTGCAGAGCTCTATACACTCATCACATATATATACACCTGGACCGGCAACAAGTTTTCGCACTTGATCCTGCGTTTTTCCACAGAAAGAACATTTTAATTGTCCTTTTTCATCACTAAATTTAAACAAATCCTTCACCCCTTAAAAAAACATCCATTCGTTATTATTTCCGCGAATCTTATGCAAACCGTTACGTTTTCTTTACAATCATTTTTTTGTTATGTATTGCATTGTAACATATTTTCACAATGGACAGGAAATGAAAACACTTATGAGTCAGATATGTTCTATTATGTATCTTTGTTTGCAAAGAGGATTCACATTTTACTGATGTTAAAATTATATTCCTAATAAACTAAGCTTAACCATTATTGATTAATTTAAATCGAAAGAATTTATCCAAATCCTTCATATGTAGGTAATAAAAAGACGTTATGTATGTTTATTATTTGTCCATTGTATAAAACAAGGCACGAATAAATCGCGCCTTGTTCATTATGTTTTCTTATTTGTAGTGTGTGCTTATAATTAAACAGTTTTGCTGCTTTCTACTAAGAACTCAACTGCTTTTTTAATTTGAAGGTCAGTCTTAAGACTTTCTAAACTTCCAAGAGCTTTTTCAATGCTTTCAACTGACATGTTGTACATTTCAGCCATTTTGCTAAGCTCAGCAGTTACTTCTTCGTCTGTTACTTCAATGTTCTCTGCTTTCGCAATTGCCTCAAGCGTTAAGTTTACACGTACGCGATTTTCTGCTTCTTCTTTCATTTGAGCGCTTAATGCATCTTTATCTTGACCAGAGAATTGGAAGTAAAGATCAAGGTTCATTCCTTGCATTTGAAGACGTTGTTCAAATTCATTCATCATGCGATCGATTTCTGTATCAACCATTACAGATGGAAGGTCGATTTCAGCATTTTTTGTAGCTTTTTCTACCACAGTATCTTGAACAAAGTGCTCAGCTTCATGCTTCTTGCTGTCTACTAAGCGTGTTTTTACTTTTTCTTTAAGAGCGTCTAAAGATTCAACTTCCTCATCTGCATCTTTAGCGAACTCATCATCTAAAGCAGGAAGTTCTTTTGTTTTGATTTCGTGAACAGTTACTTTAAACACAGCAGGCTTGCCAGCTAATTCAGCAGCATGGTACTCTTCAGGGAATGATACTTCAACATCCTTAGATTCGCCAGCTGCAGTGCCAACTAATTGATCTTCAAATCCAGGAATAAATTGACCTGAACCAAGCTCAAGAGAATAGTTTTCAGCTTTTCCGCCTTCAAATGCTTCTCCGTCAACAAATCCTTCGAAGTCCATTACAACTGTGTCGCCAGTTTCAGCTTTGCCTTCTTCTCTCACAACAAGCTCAGCTTGTCTTTCTTGCATAGATTTAAGCTCGTTATTTACGTCTTCTTCAGTTACTTCTGTATCGAATTTTTCTACTTCAAGCCCTTTATATTCGCCAAGCTTTACTTCAGGCTTTAAAGTTACTTTTGCTGTGAAAATTAAGCTCTTGCCTTTTTCGATTTGTTCTACATCGATTTCTGGGCGATCTACTGGCTCAATTCCAGTTTCTTCGATTGCACCTGCATATGCTTCAGGTAGAAGAAAATCAACTGCATCTTGGTAAAGTGATTCAACACCGAAACGCTTTTCAAACATTCCGCGCGGCATTTTTCCTTTACGGAAACCTGGTACATTAATTTGTTTAACGACTTTTTTAAATGCAGCGTCTAAACCTTCGTTTACCTTTTCTGCATCTACTTCAATTGTAAGAACTCCAACGTTCCCTTCTAGCTTTTCAAATTTAGCAGACATATAATTATTTCCCTCCAACAATCTATTATCATTTCATTCGTAACGAATTGGTATTGATACAGCTCGATTCCCAAGCATTATCATTTTTTTACATAATAAATACCATTTACATATACAACCATTATATTATAACATACAGACCCTAGCTTTCAACAATGAAGCTAATAATTTGGGGATGAAATTTCTTCTATTTTCTTTAAAAATGCCCCTGCTTGACCTATCTCTTTCTCCATAACTTTGTATCTTAAAGCGAGATCCTTTATAGAATAATGGAGTCCTTGATACTCCGCTGCAAGATGATGATAGGCAGCTCCCCAAACATTTTCACTAAAGGGCTTAAGAAGAAAAGGATATAGAATAAATAAATGGCGCTCTATCAAACTTTTGATATGTTCAAAGAGAATAGGGTCATCATGTTCAAGCTGTTCGGCTACGAGGTTTAGCAATTTATCCATCTGACTATTATGCTGAGCACCTTGGAGATTTGAAGGTTTTACTATCATCCATTCCCCGAGCTTTTGCACATTAACCTCTTTTTCATACTCATGTTCAATTAAAACATTTAATAGCATTGTTTTAAAGAATGGCTGTCCTTCACTTGACTCTAGATAAGCCTTTATTTGATTAATATAAGGCTTTAAGTTTCTATTTGTTAGCATTGTAGCCATTTGGATTTGCTCGTGCTGATCTTTTAATGAAAAAAGATCTATTTCCACATCCAAAGGTTCATCCAGAATAGGATCATCTGAATAAATATTGGGAGATGATTCAGCCATTCTTTTGCTAAAATGGAGCATACGTGTAAAATGCTCCATTTTATCTGCTGGTATTTCTTTTTCTTCTATTAATATTTCAATCGTCTTTACAATATCATCGTATTGATGTAATTGCACGAGAATCATTAAATAGAGGTCAATAATTTGAATATAATCTCCTATGCCCTTTTGGAGCATGCTATTTGCCAATTCCTTTGCTTTCGTCAATTGGCCGGACTCAAAATATGCAAGAACGAGCCCAATATGTATATCATTATTTTCCTGTTCTAAATTATTAGCCTCTTCAAGAAAATTAATCGCCTCACGGAACCTTTTTTGCTGAAGACTTTCAAGTCCTTTTTCCAAAAGTCTCTTTTCTAGACCAGGAAAAAGGAGAACTTTATCGTTTAGTTTTTTCCGATTCCGTTTTTTCATTTATGTCACGCCGCTTCGTTTTTGAAGTTAGTGTAGCATGATTATGATTAAAAAACAAAAGGATTCACAGAGAAAACTGTGAATCCTTTTGTTTACTTAACAGCTGTTAAAGTTTTTTCATATTCATCAATTTTATCATCGAGCTGAAGGGTAATTTCAATTTCATCCCAGCCGTTCATCAGCATCTTCTTCCAATAATCATTTATAGGGAAAGATGTGGAGAAGCCACTATCATCTGAGATCGTTTCCTGTTCTAAGTCAATTTTCAGCTTAAACGCTTGAGTTTTTCCTTTGGCTAATAAATAGGATACTTCATCCTCTTTGAGCTGAATTGGAAGTATTCCGTTCTTTAAGCAATTTTGATGAAAAATATCAGCAAATGAAGGGGCAATGACCGCTTTAAAGCCATAATCCAATAGCGCCCAAGGTGCATGCTCCCTTGATGAGCCGCATCCAAAATTTTCATTGGCAATTAAAATGGTTGCACCTGCGTTTTCGGGACGATTTAATTCGAAGTCTGGATTAGGCTCCCCATCCTTCAAAAAACGCCAATCATAAAATNNCCAAATCCTGTTTTTTCTATTCTTTTTAAAAATTGCTTCGGGATAATTTGATCTGTATCCACATTTGCTCGATCAAGAGCTGCCGCTTTTCCTTCTAAAACTTTAAAACCGCTCATTCTTATTCCCTCCTTTTTCCTATGATTAAACTGTCTCTGCCGTAATCAATGAGCTAACATCAACGAATCTTCCAAAGATCGCAGCTGCTGTAGCCATAGTTGGGCTGACTAAGTGTGTTCTTGCTCCAGAACCTTGTCTGCCTTCGAAATTTCGATTGGAGGTAGAAGCACAATGCTCTCCGCTAGGAACGATATCATTGTTCATACTTAAACACATGCTGCAGCCGGAATCACGCCATTCAAACCCAGCCTGTTTGAAGATGACATCTAACCCTTCTGATTCTGCTTGCTTCTTCACTTGCTGTGAACCTGGAACGACAAGTGCCCTAACATTCGGATGGACTTCCTTTCCTTTTGCAATGCTAGCAGCCTGGCGCAGATCCTCAATTCTTGAATTTGTACAAGAGCCAATAAAGACATGCTGAATCTCAATATCTTCAATTTTTTGACCTTCCTGCAATCCCATGTAGGCCAATGCCCGTTCAAGCGATTTCTTTTCAATTTCCGTTTTGCAATCATTCATAGTCGGGATTCGATCACTTATTTTTGCAGTCATCGATGGATTTGTCCCCCAGCTCACCATTGGAGCAATGTCATTTGCATCAATAGCGATGACACGATCATATTCGGCATCTGCGTCTGAAGCAAGCTCCTTCCACTTATCCACAGCCTGAGAGAAATCCTCGCCCTTTGGAGCATATCTTCTTCCTTGAATATAATTAAATGTCGTTTCATCTGGGCTTATAAGTCCAGCACGTGCTCCGCCCTCAATGGACATATTACAAATTGTCATTCTTTCTTCCATAGTCATTCTCTTGATCGTGTCTCCGCAATATTCAATTACATGACCTGTTCCGAAATCAATTCCATATTTCGCAATAACGTAAAGAATTACGTCCTTTGCAGACACGCCTTTTTTAAGCTCACCATTAATTTCTAGCTTTAATGTTTTTGGCTTTGCTCTCCAAATTGTTTGAGTCGCTAAAACGTGTTCTACCTCGCTAGTCCCAATTCCAAACGCAATGGATCCAAAAGCTCCATGTGTGGATGTATGACTATCACCGCAAACAATAGTCATTCCTGGCTGAGTTAAACCAAGCTCAGGTCCGATAACATGAACAATCCCTTGATCCGGGCTGTCAATGCCTGCTAGTTGAACGCCAAACTCTGTACAGTTCTTTTCTAAAGTCGACATTTGATTTAAAGCAACAGTATCCTTGATTTCATAACGATTATCTGTTGGGATGTTATGATCAACGGTTGCATAGGTTTTATCAGGTCTTCTTACGTTACGATTCTTCATTCTCAGTCCAGAAAACGCCTGTGGAGATGTAACTTCATGGACTAAATGCAGGTCAATATATAATAGGTCAGGGTTCCCCTCTTCCTGATGGACAATATGTTGTTCCCAAATTTTTTCAATAATTGACTTTCCCATTTTTTCCTCCCCCTCCAATTGTTATTTTTAAAATAAACACGACCAATTCTGGTCGTGTCCAATCGTTTCCGCTTTTCTATGCATAAGCACCCATGATGTTCAAAATAGCTTCATTATCAAGCAATGTTGCTTTTACTTCAGCAATCATTTCAGTAGTTGAAACTTGTTTCATTCCGGACGACATAATGTCTCCTGTGCGGTATCCGGCTTCAAGCACTTGATTTACTGCATGTTCAATGGCTTCTGCTTCCTCATTCATTCCAAATGAAAGTCTTAGCATCATGGCTGTTGAAAGAATCGTTGCTAGTGGATTAGCAAGATCTTTCCCGGCGATATCAGGAGCTGATCCATGGATTGGTTCATATAGATATGGCCCTTCCGCTGATAAACTTGCTGATGGCAGCATTCCTAATGAGCCAGTAAGAACTGAAGCTTCATCACTTAAGATGTCTCCAAACAAATTCTCAGTAACTACGACATCAAATTGTGTCGGCTTTCTAATAAGCTGCATTGCCGCATTGTCAACTAACATATGCTCGAGAACGACTTCAGGATAGTCCTTTGAAATGTCTTCGGCTACCTCTCTCCACATTCTGCTCGATTCCAATACATTAGCCTTGTCGACTGAAGTCACTTTCCCCTTACGTGCTTTTGCAAGCTCAAATGCAAGCTTAATGACTCTTTGCATTTCTTCTTTTTTATAAAACAATGTATCTACGACAGCATCTTCGCCATCTCTTGTTATACGTTCACTTGGCTTTCCAAAGTATAAGCCGCCCGTTAATTCCCTAACCATCAGCATATTTACGCCTTCAATAACTTCCTTTTTAAGAGAGGAAGAATCTGCAAGACTTTGATAATAGCTAGTTGGTCTTAAATTGGCATATAAATTTAAATCCTTACGAATTTTCAATAAACCGCGTTCGGGCCGGAGGTGGGGTGGCTGGCTCTCCCATTTAGGACCGCCAACTGCCCCTAGTAAAACCGCATCGCTTTGCTTGCATAGGTCAACTGTCTCATCGGGCAGCGGTGTTCCAACCGTATCAATTGCTTCCCCACCAATTTTTCCATATTCAAAATGAAACTGGTGACCGAAACGCTCTCCAACAGCCTGTAAAACTTCTATTGCTCCTTTTACCACCTCTTTGCCGATTCCATCTCCTGGTAGTACAGCGATACGCTTCTCCATTTTTATCCCTCCGTTTAATATTTATGTGATTTTCTAGATGATCCAAAGTAACCTTATTATTTACTAGGTTAAACTAAGTTCACGACCCATATTTTTCATATAAATGACTCTGTTAATGGCATTTAAATACGCTTTTCCTGAAGCCTCCAGCACATCCTGTGCAAGTCCGCGCCCGCTCGTCTCGATATCCAAGTATTTCATTTTTACATAAACTTCTGCTAAAGCATCCCTGCCTGCACCAACTGACTGGATTCGATAATCTAATAAATTAATGGATCCATCTACGCATTTTTCTAGCGTATTATAAAGCGCCTCGATGCTGCCAGCCCCAGTCCCAGCTTCCTGAATGACTTCCTTGTTAATACCCATCAATGTAACTGTTGCTGTCGGGATTTGATTTGTTCCATATTGAACCTGAATTTGATTTAATTCATAGAAGCTAACTTCTTTTGATAATTTTTCATCAAGTACAAGTGCAACTAAATCATAATCAGTCAATTCTTTTTTCCGGTCGGCCAATTCTTTAAAGGAAACAAATAATTTATTAAGCTCATCATCTGGAACATTTAAGCCTAGTTCATTTAAGCGATTTTTAAAGGCATGTCTTCCGGAATGCTTTCCAAGTACTAAAGAATTGGATTGTACACCAACTAATTCTGGAGAAATAATTTCGTAAGTTGTTTTTTCTTTTAGTACTCCATCCTGGTGAATACCAGATTCATGGGCAAATGCATTTTTGCCTACTACTGCTTTATTAGCTGGAACAACCATTCCGGTCAGTTTGCTCACGATACTGCTTGAGCGGCTAATCTCCTGAAGATTCAAGCGAGTTGAAGCTTGGTAGAAATCCTTCCGAATATGCAGGGCTACTGCAATTTCCTCAAGAGCTGCGTTCCCAGCTCTTTCGCCAATTCCGTTGATTGTTCCTTCAACCTGAGTTGCTCCGTTTTCAACCGCTGCCAATGAGTTAGCAATAGCCATCCCAAGATCATCGTGACAATGAGTTGATAAAGAAACCTTATCAATAGAAGGAACATGTTCTCTTAAGTATTTAAAAATCTTTCCGTATTCTTCCGGGGTCCCATATCCAACCGTATCTGGCAGGTTAATGACGTGAGCTCCAGCCTGGATTACCTTTTCAACAATCTCAGCTAAGAAAGGAAGTTCAGTTCTCGAAGCGTCCTCTGCAGACCATTGAATAATCGGGAACTTTTTAGCAGCATACTTAACAGATTCAACTGCCCTCTCAATTACTTCTTCCTTTGACATCTTCAATTTATATTGGCGATGAATTGGTGATGTCGCAAGAAATGTATGCAATCTAGGCTCTGCACCGTCTTTGAGCGCCTCCCAAGCAGCGTCAATATCGGAAATGACGCCGCGTGCAAGACCTGTTACAGAACAATTTTTAACCATTTGAGCAATTTTTTGAACAGATGAAAAATCACCTTTTGATGCTGCTGGAAAGCCAGCTTCAATGATATCGACGTTTAATCTTTCTAGTTGTCTCGCAATTTCAAGTTTCTCTGATAAGTTAAGATTGACACCGGCAGATTGTTCCCCATCTCTCAAAGTTGTATCGAATATTTTAATTTTTTGCACTGCCGACAACTTCTTTCTTTTTGCCTTGGTTAATGAACGGCATCATTGCTCTTAGTTCTCTACCTACTTTTTCAATTAAATGCTCGTTTTCTCTAGTCTTGATTGCCGTATAAACTGGACGGTTTGTTTGGTTTTCAATGATCCAGCCTTGTGCAAATTTGCCATCTTGAATATCTTTAAGAACAGCTTTCATTTCCTCTTTCACTCTAGCATCAACAATACGAGGACCTGTTACAAAATCTCCCCATTCTGCTGTATCAGATACTGAATAGCGCATTCCAGCCATTCCGCCTTCATACATTAGGTCAACAATTAGCTTTAGCTCGTGTAATGTTTCAAAATAAGCAAGTTCTGGCTGATATCCAGCTTCTACTAATGTTTCGAAACCAGCTTTTACAAGTGCAGTTAAACCACCGCAAAGTACTGCTTGCTCTCCGAAAAGATCTGTTTCTGTTTCCTCTTTGAATGTTGTTTCTAATGCGCCTGCACGCAACGATCCGATCGCTTTTGCATATGCTAAAGCAAGTTCTTTTGCTTCGCCTGTTACATCCTGGTGGATAGCGAATAATGCTGGAACACCTGCATCTTGTTCAAACGTTCTTCTAACAAGGTGGCCAGGGCCTTTAGGAGCAACTAGCAAAACATCACAATCTGCTGGAGGCACGATTTGGTTAAAGTGAACGTTGAAACCATGAGCGAACATGATGGCTTGATTTGTTAAGTTAGGCTTGATTTCTTCAATATATACTTTTGTTTGCTGCTCATCTGGCAATAGAATCATTACGATATCTGCCTGTGCAGTTGCTTCGCCTACAGGATATACTTGGAAGCCATCTTCCACTGCTTTATCCCATGACTTTCCTTGACGAAGACCAATGACAACTTCAACACCGCTGTCTCTCATATTTTGTGCATGTGCATGACCTTGTGAACCGTAACCAATTACTGCTACTTTCTTTCCATTTAAATATGCTGCATTTGCGTCTCCGTTATAGTACATTTTTGCCATTGTTATTCTCCCTTTCTTCGTCTAAAGTTTATTTTTTATTTTGAATTTTTTAGTTATTATACTAGTTTAATGAGTTGAATGATTAGCACCATTCTCTTAAACAATTGAAATTGTCTTTAATTCTTTTGCTGATCTCTGTGTCCCTCTAGGGAAGGCCGTTGTTCCAGTTCTCGCTAATTCTTTAATACCGTATGGCTTAATTAGTTCAATAAAGGCTTCAATCTTTTCAAATTCACCCGTTATTTGAATAACTAAGCTGTCCTTGCCCACATCGATAACAGTTGCTCGAAATGGTTCAATAAGTGAATAAATTTCGCTTCTTGTTTGTGGAGTTGCAAGAACTTTTACTAAGGCTAATTCCCTTGCGACAATTGATTGATCACTTATATCTACTACCTTTAATACATCAATTTGCTTATTAAGCTGTTTCGTGATTTGTTCAGCTTCACGATCACTCTCTACATGGACAACACATGTGATTCGAGAAACGCCTTCATGTTCTGTCAGGCCAACTGAAATACTTTCAATGTTAAAATTCCGCTTAGAAAATAAGTTTGTTATTCTATTTAATACTCCTGGACGGTTTAGTACTGTCATGCTTATTGTTCTTTTCAAGGCTTAGCACCTACCATTTCATGCAATCCTTTTCCTGGTGCGATCATTGGATATACATTTTCATTTGGATCAATTCTGAAATCTAACAGAACAGGTTCACGATCATTTAATACTTCGTTTAAAATTTTCTCTGCTTCTTCCTCTGATCTAATCACATACCCTTTAATATCGTATGCTTCAGCCAGTTTCACGAAAGAGGGCTGAACCGAGATTTTACTATGTGAAAAACGCGATTCATAGAAGATTTCCTGCCATTGACGTACCATTCCTAAAGAGTGGTTGTTAAAAATACAAATCTTAATTGGAAGATTAAATTCCCTTATTACAGCAAGCTCTTGTGTGGACATTTGGAATCCGGCATCTCCTAGGACGGCAACTACACATGCGTCCGGATCTGCGAATTGGGCACCGATACTTGCTGGAAGACCGAATCCCATTGTTCCTAATCCCCCAGAAGTAACCCATCTATCTGCTTGGTTAAAACGATAATACTGCGCTGCCCACATTTGATGCTGACCAACGTCTGTAACAACAATTGCATTTCCGGCTGTTTTCTCGAATAGCATCTCCATTGTTTTCTGAGGCTTTAAATTGTCTTCAGTAGACACTCCGTAATAATACGGATATTCCTCATTCCATTTTTGGATCTGCTCACGCCACTCGGTATTGACTGGCGGCTTTCCATTTTGCTGAACCAATTGCTTTAATGCTTCCTTTGCATCAGCTACAATCGGAATAGCTGTCGGCACGTTTTTGCCAATTTCAGCTGGGTCAATATCGATGTGAGCTACTGTTGCTTTAGGTGCAAAGTGCTGTAAATTACCCGTTAATCTATCATCGAAGCGTGCTCCGATATTGATAAGTAAATCACATTCGCTTAGGCCCATATTTGCCGCATAGCAGCCATGCATCCCTGCAAGCCCTACGAAAAGTTTATTATCAGCAGGGAAACCGCCTAAGCCTAGCAATGTATGGATAACAGGAATCTGCTGCTGTTCGGCATATTCCTTTAATTCTTGAGAAGCTTTAGCATGAAGCACCCCTGCACCCGCTAGTATGACTGGTTTCTTTGCACTGCTTACAGCTTCAGTTAATTTACGAATTTGTAAATAGTTAGGCTGTAACGTTGGCTGATACCCAGGTAAATTAATTTCTTGTTCTTCCGGACGACTTGATACAGAAGCTGCAATATCCTTTGGAACATCTATTAGCACTGGACCAGGTCTTCCGCTAGATGCAATATAGAATGCCTCTTTCACGATCCTTGGAATATCCTCAATATTTCGAATTTGATAGTTATGCTTTGTTATTGGTGTTGTAATTCCCAGAATGTCCGCTTCCTGGAAAGCATCTGAACCGATGACACTTGTTGCTACCTGACCTGTAAATACGACAAGCGGCAAGGAGTCCATCATGGCATCTGTTAATCCTGTCACAATGTTCGTCGCTCCTGGTCCTGAAGTGGCGATCACTACCCCTGGCTTACCAGAAATCCTTGCGTAGCCTTCAGCGGCATGAATTCCGCCTTGTTCATGTCTAGGCAAAACATGGAGGATTTTTGAATGATAAATTTTGTCATAAATCGGTAGGACTGCTCCTCCTGGATATCCAAAAATTACTTCTACCTTTTCCTTTTCCAAGGCTTCTAATAACAGATCTGCACCCGTGACTGTTGTAGTCTCAGACTTTGATTCTGTATAGGCAGCTTCCTGCAACATTCTAATAAAACCTCCTCTTTGTTCCTTACATAATTTCAATAAAAAAAGCCCTTCCATCCCTCATAAACCTACTTATCGCAGGTAAAGGGATGAAAAGGCTTAATAACCTATTCCACGGTACCACCCTAAATTCACGCAAAAGCGTGCACTTATGAACAGATAATCCTGTTCGTTTTGATAACGGGTGGGCAACACCCGACCAACTCTACTAGAAAGATCTTTCAAGCTGGTGCTCTGAGGTGAGTTCATTTTACGTTGGAATTACCGGCTTTCAGCACCCGCCGGCTCTCTGCTAATCCCATAACATAAAACTACTTATCCTCTTCTTCGCTTTAATCAATATTACTTGATTTTTTACTGCTTTAAACCATTGAACTTTTAGGTTAAAAAAAACTGCTTCAAGAAATTAATTTATCAACTAAAGTGTATGCTTACCTTTTGTTGAGCTTTTTATTTTCTTATATTGAGGACTATCTTACGCTGATTTTATTAAACCGTCAACACCTTATTTGCAAATTATTTGATAATTTTAATTACTCTGTTTTGCTGTATCCGCTTTCATCGTTGATTTACAAATGTTCATACATATAATAAATTTTTTAACTTTTTTATGAACAAATTAAATTCAATCAATTTAAATTTAATTTGATGGACTTTCTTTAATTAGGTTCGGTGAAAAGTTTTTTAAAAAATATTTATGGTGAAATAGAAATTTATGTTAGTTCTTCTTTGAACATATCCATTTTCTCACAGAATTTTTTACACAAAAAAACCCACCTAAAAGGTGAGTTGGATTTGGTAAGATATGTAATTTGATGTAATAATGGCGTCCCAGGAGAGATTCG
>NZ_JBALOZ010000033.1:0-12797 GCF_036965125.1 Bacillus sp. JJ1503 | reverse complement strand
GTGTAAAGCAATAAACTATACATCATTGTTTTTTTACGGCCAATCTTATCGGAAATAAATCCCCAAATATAAGCCCCGGGAATCATTCCTAGAAAGATAGCTCCAATGATTGAACCTGTTTGTACTGCTGTTAAGTTAAATTCAGCTGCAATCGCCCCACTAAGAAAGATAATAATCATCATTTCCCATGCTTCAACTACAAATGCAAAGAATAGAACCATCCCTACAAAAGCATGTCGGTTGTTAAAGGGCATATCTTTAAATAATTCGCCTACCTGCATAACTGACTCAGCTTTAGCTTTCAACGCAGCATTGGACATATATTTTCATCTCCCATTGAAACTGAATACTCAGTATTTTTAAAAGTTGATTTTTAAACGAGATTTAGCTAGCTTAGTCTTCCAATCTCTCAATATAAATCTTCTCTTTCCCTTCAAGCCAAATTCGCTCACCAATTTGGACAAGCTTGTCAAATTCCGAATAATCGACTTGCGCAAAAACGTTAACAGGCTCATTGCCTTTGTGGCTTCTTGCCAGCTCAGCACCATAGTATATGGCTAAAGCCTGCGGGAGAACGCCTTCTTCCTCCCAATTCCAATCCCGCCAATAACACACTTCCCCAACACTTGTATAAATGGTCTGATTTTCTCTTGGAGGCAAGTCCTGTTCATTATAGCCAAAATTGAATTCCCTGCCTGACCATCTTGATTGAGCAGCAACACTTTCTAACGGAAGAGCATTCCAAATCCTCTCACAAGTTAATGGAGCCTTCCCCTCTAGTAAAGTTGCTGAAATCTCTCCCCCGCCTTCAAACCGAAATCTTATTCTTTTCAAAGCTGCTGCACATCCTCTTAAGTTCATATTTATATTAAATTCTAAATTATCAGTCTCCATCAGGTAAAAATAGGGGAAGGCATTCTTTTTAGAATATCCTTCCCATTTCCACCATGAGCTCAATGTGTATATTCTTTACTCGCTTTTTTGTTTATTTTCCGGTAACATATTCATTTCTTAAATCTTTTTCAGCATCCCCAGAAGATCTTTCGGTCGGATCCCCGAAACCGCCTCCGCCGCCGGTCATGACTTTGACGATATCGCCTTTGCGTATTTTCCTTCCGTTTACTTTTAGTAAATGTTCAACCTCTCCGCCTGAAATAATTTCTACATCAGGTTTCGCGCCAGGCTGGCCTCCGAACAGTCCCCATGCCGGAGTCTTTGATCTTTCAAACCAAAGAGAAACTGCCGCATCTTCACTAAGAATCTCATATTCTCTTACAACCCCAAGACCTCCTCGATACTGGCCGGCTCCGCCAGAGTTTTGTCTTAATCCATATTGATTGATTCTAATCGGATACTTTGACTCAAATACTTCGATTGGCAGATTTTTGAAGTCCCCGCTCACATGGTTAATTAATGCAGATTGCCCGTCTCCAGAATGGAATGCACCCCATCCTCCAGCAGTCGCTTCCACACTTAAAAATGACTCATTTGTTTTTTCATCCGTTCCTGCAAATGTCACTACCATGGAATCTCCGTAATGCGCACCAGCAGCCTTATCCTTCATAACAGGGGATAGTGCTTTAATAATTAAATCAATCAATAAACCTAGCGGAGTAAAATACCAGCCGCATGGGGCAGGCTCTACTGCATGGAAGATTGTTGCTTCTGGAGCAATAACTTTCATTGTTCTAAAGTTCCCTCCAGTTACAGGAGAATTGGGACTAATTAAATCTTTAAATGCCACACGGCAGGCTGAAATCGTCTGTGCATAGCCGCAGTTCGTTTGTCCGAAGCGCTGCTTGCTAGAGCCTGTAAGATCAATCGTAATATAATCGCCCTCAACCTTTACTTGAACCTTTACAAGAATCGGTTCATCCTTGACCCCATCATTATCCAGGTATCCTTCTGCCTCATAGACGCCATCCGGAATATTGCGAATAACGCTGCGGTCCATTTCTTCTGATTGTTTAAAAATATCATGAATACAGCGATTAATTCGGTCGATGCCAAAGCGGACAATTAATTCCTTGAATCTTTTTTCACCTGTCCGGCAGGCTGCAATTTGCGCATTTAAATCTCCCAATGCAGCTTCACGGAAACGGTTATTCGAAACAATTAAGCGGATTACATCTTCGATTGGCTTCCCTTGATCATAAATTTTAGTAGGAGGAATTCGGATACCCTCTTGATAAATACTTGTTGCATCCATGGGATACCCAGGATCCTTCGAGCCAATATCTAACCAGTGGGCACGGTTTGCTGTAAAGCCAACGAGCTCACCTTCTAAGAAAATTGGAGAGAATACCGTAACATCATTTAAATGCGTTCCGCCAATATATGAATCATTTAAAATATACACATCTCCATCTTTATAGTTTTCAATTCCGCCGATTACGTTGGTAGTTACTTTTATACATTCATCAATGTTTCCAAGAAATATTGGCAATCCGGCAGACTGTCCTAATAGCTCTACATCGCGGTTAAAAATACAAACACTACAATCCTTCATTTCATAAATAATCGGTGAAAATGCGCTTCTCGCTAGACTTGCGTTCATTTCATCCGCAGCCGAGATAAGAGCATTCCTTACAATTTCCGTTGTAACCGGATTTTCTAAATATACTGGTGTTTGAGTGCTCATACCAAAACCTCCTGTTCAGCTGTTTCTTTAACAATTTCAATATTCTGATATTCATCAATGCGAATATAGTGTTTTGGCGGTATAACTAAAGTTGAGTTTTTATCTTCAACAACCGCTGGCCCATTGAAATAGTTTCCATAGGATAGCTCCTCAGTTGAATATACCTTTGTTTCTTCTTCAACATTATTCCAAACTACATTTCGTTTTGATGATGGTACCGCTTGTTTTTCAGATCGTTCGTCCGACTTCACATATTCTACCTTTTCAAGATCTCCAAAGGCTGTAGCACGAAGGTTCACGATCTCTATTGACCCTTTCGGATTATTATGTCCGTAAATATCTAAATGGGCTTTATGGAAGTCCTCTTCGATTTCCTTAAGATTATTTGTTTCGTTTAATATATTTACCGTATATTCCTGACCAGCATAGCGGACATCAATGCTATTTTGGAAACGAATATGCTCGGTTTGAATGTTCTGCTGATTTAAAACTGCAACGCTTTCCTGTTTCATTTCCTCATATAAGGATTCAAGCTGGCTATAATTCACTTCTTCGATGCTAGATACATAGTTTCGCACTGTATCAAAGCGGATGTCTGTTTGCAGCATGCCCCATGCAGAGAATGTTCCGGATACGCTCGGTACAAATACTTTCTTCATATCCAATAGATCTGCAATTAACACAGCATGCATTGGTCCTGCGCCGCCAAATGCAACTAATGTAAAATCACGAGGATCAATTCCGCGTTTAACCGTTAATGTACGAATAGCATCTGCCATCTTTGCATTCGCAATATCACAAATTCCTTCAGCTGTTTCTTGAACAGAAAGTCCAATTTGATCTGCAACCGATTTCACTGCTTCAATCGCTGCTTGTTTATCCAGCTTGATGTCGCCGCCTAAGAAGTTATTTTCATCGATACGGCCTAGTACTAAATTTGCATCTGTCACAGTCGGCTGTTTTCCCCCTTGTCCATAACAAGCCGGTCCTGGTGAGGAGCCTGCACTTTTCGGTCCTACACGCAATCCGCCTGCCTCTACCCATGCAATGGATCCGCCTCCTGCTCCAATCGTATGAATATTAACCATAGGTGATAAAATCGGGAAGCCTTCCATATGAATTTCAGCTGTAATGTCTGGCTGTCCATCAATAATCATACTTACATCAAAACTCGTTCCTCCCATATCCACACAAATTAAGTTTGGATCGCCTGTCAGCTTTGTTAAATTCATTCCGCCAATCGTTCCGCCTACTGGTCCTGACATAAGTGTCTGCAATGGAAGACGCTGAGCAATCTTGGATGTCATAACCCCTCCATTAGACTGCATAATGTAAATATCTTTTTTGAAGCCTCTCTTCTCTACTTCCTTCTCTAAAATATTTAAGTATTTTTTTACGATAGGAGCGATATATGCATTGATAACCGTTGTACTTACACGCTCATATTCTCTCCACTCACGGGCAATATCGCTAGAAAGCGAGACCGGAATATCAAGCTCTTTTTCGATGAAGCTGCGGATTTTATCCTCGTGCTCTGGATTACGGTAAGCGTGCATTAAGCACACAGCCACTGCATCATAGTTTTTATCCTTTAATTGGCCAATAATTTGCTGCAGGTTTTCTTCATCGAGCGGTGTTAGAACAGAGCCGTCAAATGTCACTCTTTCTTGGATTTCATAAATAAGCTCTCGCTCCACTAAAGTAGCTGGCTTATTGAACTGAATATTGTACATTTCAGTCCGGTTTGCCCTGCCGATTTCATACACATCTCTAAATCCTTTCGTTACTATAAGGGCTACATTTGCACCCTTTCTTTCAAGGAAAGCATTTAATCCAGATGTTGTTCCATGAACAAAGTATTCGATTTCAGATAAATCCCCTACATAATGACTTATGGCCTCTAAAACTCCTTCAGCTAGATTATGCGGAGTTGTTAAAGTTTTTTTCGTATGATAGACATTTTTCAGACGGTCAAACACAACTAAATCTGTAAAAGTACCTCCAATATCTACTCCAAGACGATAACGCGACATTATGCTTCCTCCCTTTCTGTTTCACTTCATCTTTTATGTTGTATTCCCTTTTAAAACCCTATTTGCATGTTGGTCAAAACATTAAGTATATGCAATTGACATGCATTCCTCCCTTCAAGGTTTCTATCAATCTATTAGTTAAAAATAACTGGTGTAATTACAGATAATAAAATCGTTTCTTGATCAAGCGGATTCTCCCACATATGGGGAAGTGTGGACGGAAAATGGATTGCTTCTCCCTCACGCAAATAATAAACATTCTGATCAACCGTGATTAACACTGCACCCTTTAGGACATAATAAAATTCTTCCCCCGGATGCCTAGCCATTTCTATATCCCTTTGATGCGGCTGCATTGTAACTTGAAAAGGCTCAATCTTTCTGTCAGTAAAATTATTGCTGAGACGAATATAAGTAGAATCAGAGCTTTCAATCTTAAAAGATTTTTGATTTTCCTTTTTAACTGCATAATTTAAATTCTCTGGCTCCTCAAAAAAATGAATCATCTTTACGCCAAAAGCATCAGCAATTTTTTTTAATGACGTGATAGCAAGTGAAGATGTTCCTCTTTCTATTTGTGATAAAAAACTAACGGAAAGATCCGTCTTTTCACTCAGCTCTTTTAATGTCATTCCCTGTTCGAATCGTAATTGTTTAATTTTTTCAAAAATTTCCTTCATTACTGAATCCCTTTCTATAAATGAAGAATTTTTACTGCTGCACTGTAATTGTTTATGATTTTATCATAATTCATTTTAATACGAAAGAATATTTTAAATATTTTTTATAGTTATAATTAATTGTTATTTTAGAATATTTTTGTTGTATAACTTATTCTTGTAAAACACATAAAAAAAACGCATCATATTAGATGCGTTTCAATAGCTATCTCTTTTCTTCTGCAAATCTCTTAACTATCTCCTCAATTTCAAGTAACAACTAAATCAGCATTGTTAAGAATTTCTGCATCAATGATATCCGAGGTTTGAATTGAAATATCTACTCCCACTTCATCCATGGCTTTTACAGCATTTAGGTTTAAGACATACGCCTCAATTCCTGCACTATAAACATTCCAATCATCAGCCAAATACTTCTTCCCCTAGCCCTCTGCCATTTGGCTTCGGCATGAATTGCCTGTACATAGAAAATAAATTGTTTTTTAGTCATGATTTTAACTCCGTTATTAATGAATAAATAGCAGCCAAATATACAAACCAACCAATGTGATAAATAAAGTTGGAATCGTTAAAACAATCCCCGTTTTAAAATACGTTCCCCATGAGATTTTTACACCTTTTAAGGAAAGAACATGCATCCATAATAAGGTGGCTAGAGAACCAATTGGTGTAATTTTGGGACCTAAGTCCGAACCAATGACATTGGCAAAAATGAGTGCTTCTCTTATGACTCCCGTTGTATTTGTGTCTGAAATCGCTAAAGCATCAATCATCACGGTAGGCAAATTATTCATCACAGATGAAAGCAGCGCAGCAATGAATCCCATCCCGAGTGTCGCGGCAAATAATCCTTGATCGGCAGCTGATTGAATAACATCAGCTAAAACATTCGTTAACCCCACATTTCGCAAACCATAAACAACCACATACATCCCAATTGAGAAAAAGACAATAGCCCAAGGAGCCCCTTTCATGACAGTCCTTGTATTCACCGCATGGCTCCTTCTTGCCATGAATAGGAAGAAAACAGCTACAACCCCTGCAATGATAGAGACTGGAATTCCAGTAAATTCACTAGCAAAATACCCCATAAGGAGGACTGCCAGTACATACCATGACAATAGAAACATTTTTTCGTCCCGTATTGCTTCTACTGGTTTTTTTAGGTCCGATAAGTCGTAGTTCTTTGGAATGCTCTTACGAAAGAAAAGATATAATACCAAAATACTAGAAGCAAGAGAAAAGAAGTTTGGGATAATCATTCTTGATGCAAATTCATTAAATCCGATTCCAAAATAATCGGCAGAAACGATATTAACAAGATTACTAACAACTAAGGGAAGCGATGTTGTATCTGCAATGAATCCACTGGCTATGATAAACGGAAAAACCATTTTTTCATTAAATTGCAGATTTCGGACCATTGATAATACAATAGGTGTGAGGATGAGCGCAGTTCCGTCATTAGTGAATAATGCGGAAACAATAGCACCTAGAATGGTGATATATACAAACATTCTTATCCCATTTCCCTTTGCTGCTCTCGACATATTTAAGGCTGCCCATTCAAAAAATCCTATTTCATCTAAAATAAGCGATATAATTATAATGGCAATTAACGTTAATGTGGCATTCCAAACAATTAATATCACATCTATGAAATCATGAAAGTCCACGACTCCCACAATAAGTGCCAGCATAGCTCCTCCGCAAGCCGTCCAGCCAATTCCTAACCCTTTCGGCTGCCAAATAACTAATATTATAGTGGCCAAAAAGATAATACTTGCTAAAATAATTGAAAACATCGTGAACCCCCAACTATCTCTATTTACCTCCATCAGTATATAGGCATACTTAAATGCGTTCAACATTAAATAAACCTTTGCAGTCAATGTCAAATTCTAAATGAATTACGTTATTGACAGATTTTTCATTTCTCTATATATTATATATGGGCATATATTCATATATTGATTGAGGTGTCTATAATGATTTACGATGGGTTAATTATCGGAGCTGGCCAGGCTGGCTTATCCATGGGATACTATTTTAAAAAATCATCCTTGTCCTTTCTTATTATTGATAGTCATAAGCGTGTCGGTGACGTATGGAGAAACAGATATGATTCCCTAGTCTTGTTTACCCCACGTTCTTATAGTTCCTTACATGGCTTAATGATGGAAGGGGACCCAGATGGGTTTCCTACAAAGAATGAAGTAGCTGATTATTTAGAGAAGTATGCTAAAACCTTTCAATTGCCCATACAGCTTGATACAAAAGTTAAACAAGTATATAAAACAGATAAATATTTTAATATTGTTATTCAAAATTCTACTCTTCAGGCCAAGAAAGTGGTTATCGCAACAGGTCCCTTTCACCATCCTAGAATTCCTGCTTTTTCAAAAGAACTTCAAGATGATGTCATCCAGCTACATTCTTCCCAATATAAAAAACCCAAACAGCTGAAAGAAGGAAACGTTCTAGTCGTTGGGGGTGGTAATTCCGGTGCGCAAATTGCTGTTGAACTTTCCGAATCCCATCCTACTTATCTTTCGGCGGGAGAAGCCTTGCGTTTCTTCCCTTTAACCTTTACAAATAAAAGTATATTTTGGTGGCTAGATCAATTAGGAATTTTAAAGGCAAATTCATCTTCTAAAATAGCAAAATGGCTTCGGAAAAAAGGCGATCCTATTTTTGGCCTGGAATTAAAAGAGAAGATTAAACTAGGTAAAGTATCTATGAAAGGAAGAACAATTGGAATTAAACAAAATGAAATCCTATTTGCAGATGATTCCACTTTAAAAGCTGATAATATTATTTGGGCTACAGGTTTTGAAACTAATTTTTCCATGTTGGATTTCCCGCAGATTTTTGATGAAAAAGGAAAAGTAATTCACGAACGAGGAATATCAAATATAGACGGATTGTATTTTCTTGGCCTGCCCTGGCAGCATAGGCGAGGTTCTGCTCTTTTATTAGGGGTTGGCGATGATGCAAAGTTTTTATTCGAAAACATCATAATGGATTACTCCCTGAATTAAACGCAGCAATCGTGTTGCGTTTTTTCTTTTAGAATCAGCAAATAATAGATATAATCTATGTATTAATCATTCGATCAAATATTACTTTTAATAGGAGAAACATTATGGACTTGAGAGAACGGTATGAAATACTTTTTAATAAAATGAATCAATACAATTCGGGTGATATCGGTATAACGCGTGTTGCCTACACGAATGAAGAGCAAGCGGGTACCCATGCCTTCATGAGGCTTTGTATGGATGAAAAATTAGATGTTCGCCTTGACCCTTGCGGAAACTTAATTGCTAGAAGGGAAGGAAAAATAAAGGGCCTTCCACCAGTTGTGATTGGATCTCACTTAGATACTGTGTATCAAGGTGGAAAATATGACGGTTTAGTTGGAGTGACAGCTGGGTTGGAGATAATTTCACGATTAAATGATAAGGGTATCGTGACAGATCACCCGATTGAAGTCGTTTCTTTCGCTTGTGAGGAATCCTCCCGATTTGGTGTTTCTACTTTTGGGAGTAAGGCAATGGCTGGACTCCTAGATAAAGAAAAATACAGGCATCTGAAAGACCGCGATGGCCTTACGATGGAAAAAGCATTAGCCCTATGTGCCCTTGATTTTAATAGTATTGATGAAGCAAGCAGAGCAAACGAAGAATTCAAGGCATATTTCGAGCTGCATGTGGAGCAAGGTCCCGTTCTCATTAATAATCAGAAAAAAATTGGGATTGTAACTGGGATCGCAGCACCAGCTAGACTTCTTCTAAAAATTTATGGAAAGGCCTCACATTCAGGTACAACCCCAATGAATATGAGAAAGGACGCTCTCCTCGGTGCTTCCGAAATTGCCTTAGAGCTTGAAAAAGCGGCAATGCTTGAACAAGCGTACGGAACTGTTGGAACAGTTGGCGTTTTGGATATTCCTTCAGGAGCGATGAATGTCGTTCCAGGTGAGGTTGAGCTTAAGATTGACATTCGATCTACGTCTACCGAATCAAGAGAACGTGTGTTAAACCATGTCTATGAAACGATTGCCTCAGTAAAAGCAAAGAGACAGCTCGAGATCGAAACTAATGTTATTAGTTTAGAGGAGCCTGTTATTCTTTCTGAAGAACTTGTAGAAGAAGTCAGAAACATTTGTGATCGCAGAAATCTATCATACGAAGTCATGCAGAGCGGGGCTGGCCATGACGCGATGAACATTACAAGACTTGGTCCAGTTGGGCTGATCTTTGTACCATCTGTTGATGGATTAAGTCATCATCCTGATGAATACACAGATCTAGACGACATTTTACTTGGAATTGATGTTTTAGAAGAGGCTGTTATACAATATGCGAAAGCGTAACGATTACCTTAACATATAGTTGAGTACTCAGAAAAAACGAAGGTGCTAGCCAAGTCTTTGGAATGATGCCTTCGTTTTATTTTTTCCCCTTACCTACTCCACTCATTTCCAGTAACGTCTAAATGACCATTTCTCTTCTTTTTTGGTATACTATATATCGTTAATTCACATACAAAAACTATCCGAAGAATCTCTACTAGAATGGACGTGAATCTTTAAAATGAAAACAGTTATTTACAAAGAAGAAGCCGGCTATGCGCTTAAAGCAGATTTCCATGAACCGGTTCGTGAAAATGCTCCTGTTGTCGTATATATTCATGGGGGCGGCCTCCTATGGGGTACAAGAAAAGAACTATCTGCTGAAATGATACAGCTTTATACAAATAATGGCTTTGCAGTGTTCTCTATTGATTACAGACTTGCTCCTGAAACAAAACTATCGGGCATCCTTAATGATATCCAAGATGCGCTGAACTGGATAAAATCTGAAGGACCTAATCAATTCTCAATTGATCCTGATAGAATAGCTGTAATAGGCGGGTCAGCAGGCGGATTTCTAGCACTGTCTACCGGTACACTTTCAAACAAGCCGCGTGCAATCGTATCCTTCTATGGATATGGAGATATAGGCGCTAATTGGGCTACAACCCCTAACAGCTACTACCTCCAAAAAGATAGAGTACCAAAAGAGATTGCCGATCGGCTTGTATCTAATCAAATAATTACAGAAGCTTCTGTTCAACCCCGGTTCCTTCTATATTTATATGCACGACAAACTGGGGATTGGATTCAAGAAGTAACTGGAATTAACCCGCAAATGAACGAAGAAACGATTCAAAAGTATTCTCCCATTTATAATATTGATGCGGATTACCCGCCTACTTTATTCTTACATGGAACGAAAGATGTAGACGTCCCTTACGAACAATCTGTTTTAATGAGCGAAGCCCTATCAAAAGCAAGCGTTGAAAGCAAATTAATTACCATCCCTAATGGAGAGCATGTATTCGATAAGGATTTCCATAACCCAACTGTCCAAGATGCACTTAAAGAAGTCATAGAATTCCTGAAATCCCATTTATCTTAGTAAATTAATCCTTTTCCTTCTCCCTATTGGAATGATGGAGAAGGATTTTTTTATAAAAACAATTACTTTTTTCCTCCCAAAAAGCGATTTAGGAATCAAGGCTACAAATGTCTCCCATATATTTTACAGAGAGAAGCTATTTTATTAGGACTTTTGTCCTGATTAAGCTACCAAATTTATGTAAAAGATGAAGGAAAATGTCTTTTTCTTAGAACCTTTGTCGAATCTATTTCGAAATATGAAATATCTCCTATAATAAAGGTATACTTGAAAACATTAGTAGGAGAAGATGAAGATGAACAAGTATTCATTAGAGAAATTAGTCCTTAAGCGCATTAATATAATGAGAAAAGAAATGATCCGAATTGCACATGAAACCGGAATGAATAGTGTTGAAACGATAAATTATAGCCAAAAGCTAGACCGTTTAATATACCTTCACCTTTTGCATTTTTCATTAAGTGATCGTACTATCCATAGAGGTCATTCAGCTAGTTAATCAACCTATAATTCTTACTAAATTGGGGCTAGAAGATCTAGCTCTTTTTTCTATTTTATAGAAGTTAAATTTATGAAATCCCTCTAACTAGTCCATACTGAATACAGATTCTTTTTTAGGGGTGTCAAATTTTGTCATACAATTTATTTACTAGCTTTGCGCGTTTACCGCTAATATTTCGAGTATTAATTATTTCACTTACGCTGATTTTTACATTTGGAACGATAATTCATTTATTAGAACCAGACCAATTTAAAACTATTTTCGAAGGTATTTGGTGGGCTGTAGTCACAGCAGCTACAGTTGGCTATGGAGATTTTGCACCGAAGACAGTTTTTGGGAGACTTGCCGGGATTGCTTTAATCATGATCGGAGCTGGATTTTTAGCCACCTATTTTGTCACACTAGCCACTGTTGCAGTAACAAGACAGAATGATTTAATTGAAGGGAAGCTTGCTTTCAAAGGGAAAAAACATCTAATTATTATCGGGTGGAATGAACGTTCACGTGAAATTCTTCAGGCACTTTGTAAAAATCATAAAGATATGACTATCACCTTAATTGATGAATCACTAGAAAAAAATCCATTGCCTGACAGAAATGTGCATTTTATTCAAGGCCGTTCAAACGTTGATGATGTGCTGTTAAAAGCAAATATATTAGAAGCAAGTAAAGTGATTATAACCGCTGACCCAAACAAGGGCGAGCTTCATGCTGACATGGGCTCCATCTTAACCTTGCTTGCTGTAAAAGGGCTTAATCCTCATGTCCCCTGCATCGTTGAAATTCTAACATTAGAGCAAGTTGCCAACGCGAAAAGAGCTGGGGCCGATGAGGTTGTCCAAACAAATATTTTAACAAGCTTTGTGATGATTAATAGCATCTTTTCACAGGAGCTGGTAACATCCTTTTTGGACTTATTACGGCAGATGGATAACCGAAAATTAACGTTTCAGCAGGCTTCAACAGATATATTGGACATGTCCTATATGGAACTTAGTCAATTACTCATTAAAGACGGAATTCTGTTGCTCGGAGTAAAAAGAGGGGAGGAAACGCTATTAAATCCTCCAGCCCCCTTTCATATTCACGAAAATGATCAATTGATTATCATTACGAATTAACCATTCAAGAGCACTGCTTCCAATTCTTTGACAAGCGCTTTCCCATGATCCATGAATTTCTCCGGGAGTTCAGCATCCTTTTCGATTGGCTCCGAGAATTGGTTAAATGATCCAGATATGACCGCTGTATGCGCATGGTCGTCCAAACCATCCTCATATAGGTGTGAGAGCAAAAACGGTCGCCTAAGCTCGACTGTACATCCTCTCGCATCAAGCTGCCCGTCTATTGCCATAAAGGGAAGCCTTAAAAATTGATAGCCCTCCTTGTTATCGACCTTATAATCAAAATAGCCTTTTTCATAATCCCAATTGCCGCCAATTGAATAGCCGATTGGTTTTAACTTCTGTTCTAATT
>NZ_JBALOZ010000032.1:9760-20573 GCF_036965125.1 Bacillus sp. JJ1503 | reverse complement strand
ACGCTGTAATTGTTTCTTTGCACGCCGCCAGCTGTTCTTCAGATTTAAGGATAGCGTGATGGTAACGTGACGAAACCTTAGATGGAAGATAAAATAGTTGCTTTACACCACTGTAGATTAAAACGTCAATGTCTTTTAATTGGGCTCTATCTGTTAAACTTCTCGGGTGAAGCTCTTTTACTTGAAAACCCATTTCTTTTAGCGCTTCTTTTGTCCCAGCATGGGATTGTGCATGGAATAATCCGTCATCACGAATAATGGCAACCTTTTTTGTTCGTAAAAGAGTGGAGCTTCTAGCGGGTGATGCAGAGCTCAATGTGAGGCCAGTTCCTCTTGCTTGTTTCCTAAGCCAATTTTTATCCGTATGTTCAATGATAAATTCTCCCGACTTTGTGCACTTTACTGATATACCTTGTGATAATAACTTTTGAATAAAGGATATGCTTTCAACGGAACGGCTTTTAAGGATAAAAGGTCCATTTCCACTCACGTAATATCGCTTCACTAATTGTGAAACAGGTGTTGTTTTTACAGCTAATGAGGCTTTTACAGGAATGCACTCGGCACCCCAAAGAAGCGGCAAGCTCCATGAACTTAAATTTGTTATGTTTATTGAGCCCTTAGATAGGTTTTCTCCTGTCCATAAAAAAGTGTTAGCTACCACAGCTTTCGGCTGATTCATTGGTATGATAAAGGTGCCCTTTAGAAAGACTTTTTTTCCATAGATAAATCCTTTTTCAGCCATTTCAACTTTAACCCCATTTTTCATGAGGTGATCGATTACTTGATAAGCTGGAGATGCATCGTCCCTTGGGACTGGAAGGATATAAGCATTTGGAAAAAATCCGGCTGCTTGATGGGGATGGTGTCTTTTGGCACCGCGGTTAAAAAAGGTGATGATGTTTTGAAGTAACTCGGATTTTTGGGCTTGAACAAACTCGCAAGCTCCAAGCATGACATAATAAAGCCAGAGTAACCCGTCATTTCCTTCAGTAGGTGCCTCGATCGTCACGCCGATTGATCCATGGAGCATCGCGTACATCGCCGCATAATAGGCGCCATAATCATCCCATCCTTTTGTGCTGTCACGATAGGGAATATAAGCTCCAGACATGCCTTTATACCGATTAGATTGGAAGCTGTCTTTTCTATTTACAATATATGATTCAATGGATTGAGCCATAGGAAAAGCCCATTTTCCATATAAATCGTATTCATAGTTAGGATTATGTGGAGGAGTACAAGGCTCTATAAGGCCGATTTTTTTCGGATCTTTGTTCACGTAGCCATGAAGATCGAGAAAAACAAGAGGATTGCACTTGGCAATCAGTTGTGCAACAGCTTTTGTTTCTTTTTGGGACTGTGTAATAAAATCCCGGTTTAAGTCAAACCCGTTTCCGTTATACCTTGTTTGTTGCTCCCTGCCTTCTGGATTTGCACAAATGATGCATATCAAAATAATATTCTCTAATAGACGTAAAATATCCTTATCCTTCTTTATTGCAATTCGTTCGATCAAATGAAGTACCGCGTCTGTCCCAGATATTTCACTCCCATGAATGGAAGCATTAATCATGATCGGGATCTTCTTTTCGCTATGCAAAAATTCTACCGGGTTGGTGATCATCTGCTGAGCCTGGGTTTGACAAAACGCCAAATTATATGTGTTTGCATCTTTAGTAATAACGACACAATACAAGTTTAGGCCTGATGCTGTTTTTCCAATAGTCTCAAGCGAAAGAAACGGGCTTTGCCTGGCAAGTGACTTTAGTTTTTCTTCTATTTGCTGATAGTCCATCCCCAATTGCTATTCCTCCTTCTTGAACTTGTCCTTACTAGTCTATTCTTGTAAAAAGAAGGATGATTAGACTCGTTAAATAGGAGAAATAACAAAATTAATTCAAGCTTATACAATTTTTCGCCAAATTCGATATAATCAGATTAGAACCGTAGAGCTGTCTGTGTCTTCAAGGAATTTAAACAGGATGTGGGAATGTGAAGCGAATTTTTGTTTTTGCAGCGATCATGGGGATTTGTATCGGATTTTATTACCTTTACCAAAAGCAGCTGGGCGCGATTCCTTTCTTTTTAATTTCGATTTTTTTCTTTTCACTCGCATATAGCCAGCTCTCGCAAAAAACGAAGGACTCAGCTAAAAATGAAAAAGATAATAGGTGAAAGATATAGCTAGCATAAACACCAAAATATTGTTTATAATGGAGAATATGTATTCTTGAGGGTGCCTAAAAACCTAGTTTTAAATCGGTTCCCAAATCATCATTAATGCTAAATTACTGATTTTGAAAAGGCTGTTTATTTTTCGCTTTCTTAAAAAGCGTTACATAGTGAAGGGGCGTGCTAATGTTGAGTTTATATGAACTTACAAAAGAAGAATTGAAAGAAATGTCATTCATTGAAGTCACTTATGAACTATTAAAAGGCAGAAAAGACGCAATGGCATTTAAGGAAATAATGGATGAATTGACTACTCTTCTTGATCTTACTGAGGATCAAGTGAAATCGAAAATTGCTCAATTCTATACAGATTTAAACATCGATGGGCGTTTTTTAGGCTTAGGTGATAATCGATGGGGACTTCGTGTATGGTACCCAATTGAGCAGCAGGAAGAAGATGTCGTAACAGAGATCAAGCCGAAGAAGAAGAAGGCGAAGAAGGCGAAGGACGAGGACGATCTAGATCTTGACTACGATGATCTTGACGATGAAGATATCGATTATGATGATATCGATGATGACATTGATGACGAATTTGAAGAAGAGGAAGATGACATCATCGAAGAGGACGACTTGATCGATGACGAAGATCTGGAAGAGGACGAAGACCTGATTGACGAGGATGAAGAGTATGACCTTGGAGATCAGGATGAAGATATAGAAGAAGATGAAGACCTTGATGTAGACGAGGAAGATTTAGATTAATCTTATATTCATATAAGTTTCGGCCTGCCATCTTGACTTTTTTTATATAGGCTTGTAGAATACTTTTTGGGCTCCTTAAAAAGGAACGAATCATTAGACGCGTATAGCGCTCCCTTACTTGTTAAAAGTAAGTGGAGCGCTTTTTATTTTTTTGCGAAGGCATTAAATAAAATTCATTATTTTTATTCATTAATTAAAGAAGAATATGCACAAACTGTAATGAGGGGGAAATTATAATGACAAAGTATATTTTTGTAACAGGTGGCGTAGTGTCATCACTTGGAAAAGGGATTGTCGCAGCTTCCCTTGGACGTCTTTTGAAAAATAGAGGATTGAGCGTAACGATTCAAAAATTTGATCCTTATATTAATGTGGACCCAGGGACGATGAGCCCCTATCAGCATGGTGAAGTGTTCGTAACAGGTGATGGCGCGGAAACGGACTTAGACTTAGGTCACTACGAGCGTTTTGTTGATGTGAATTTAACTAAATACAGCAGTGTGACGACCGGGAAAATTTATTCCACTGTACTTAGGAAGGAACGCCGCGGTGAATACAATGGCGGAACCGTTCAGGTGATTCCCCATATTACAAATGAAATTAAAGATAGAGTTTTCCGTGCCGGGCATGAAACCAATTCAGATGTCGTGATCACCGAAATTGGCGGAACGGTAGGAGATATTGAGTCCCTTCCATTCCTTGAAGCGATTCGCCAAATAAAGAGTGACATTGGCCGTGACAATGTGATGTACATCCATTGCACATTAATTCCTTATATTAAAGCGGCTGGGGAAATGAAAACAAAGCCTACACAGCATAGTGTAAAGGAATTAAGAAGCTTAGGGATTCAGCCAAATGTAGTAGTAGTCCGCACAGAAATGCCGATTTCTCAAGAAATGAAGGACAAGCTTGCTTTATTCTGTGACATTGATAAAGAAGCGGTTATCGAATGTAGAGATGCGGACACTTTGTACTCTATTCCGCTTGCACTTCAAGATCAAAACCTTGACAGCATTGCCTGCAATCATTTGAAGCTTGTTTGCGGCGATGCCGATATGACGGAATGGAAGCAGCTCGTTGAAAAAGTAACCAACCTCTCTAAGACAACCAAAATCGCGCTTGTTGGAAAATATGTTGAGCTTCAAGACGCCTACATTTCCGTAGTAGAAGCATTGAAACATGCTGGATATGCACATGATTCTGATATTGATATTAAATGGATTAATGCCGAAGAAGTGAATGCAGAAAATGTTTCAGACCTGCTAAACGAAGTGGATGGGGTTCTTGTCCCTGGCGGATTTGGCGATCGCGGGGTTGAAGGAAAAATCCTTGCGATTCAATATGCCCGTGAACATAAAAAGCCATTCCTCGGTATCTGCCTAGGCATGCAATTAGCATCGATAGAATTTGCCCGTAACGTATTGAACTTAAAAGGGGCACACTCTGCAGAAATTGATCCGTCTACGAAGCACCCAATTATCGACCTTCTTCCTGAACAGAAGGATGTGGAGGATTTAGGCGGAACGTTAAGATTGGGCATTCAGGCATGTAAATTAAATGAGAATACAAAAGCTTATGCCGCATATCAAGATGAAGTGGTCTATGAGCGTCATCGCCATCGCTATGAGTTTAACAATCATTATCGTCAGGAAATGGAAGATTCAGGCTTTGTCTTCTCTGGCACTAGCCCAGATGGACGCCTTGTCGAAATTATTGAGATTAAAGACCATCCATGGTTTGTGGCATCCCAATTCCATCCTGAGTTTATTTCAAGACCGAATCGTCCTCAACCTCTATTCCGTGACTTTGTTGGGGCGGCATTAAATCATAGTAAATAATAGAAAAAGAAGACTCCTGAGTATCATGCCCCAAGTGTGGGGACTGGTGCTTCGTGTGGAGTCTTCTTTTTTTTGATGGGTGAAGGAGCAGAGTGTAGTGTAGGTTTGTTCAATGTAAGCGTTAAGTAGGGAGGAGAAGCAAAACACTAACATAGGAATGTTCAATGTATGCATTTGTGAGAGAAATAGAAAAAACGGTAACTATGAATCATACATAATTACCGTCCGGCTAAATTCGCAGATAGGGCAATACCAATCAACCCCACACTCACCGCAAAAAAATTCCTTTACTCATATTCCTCCAAAATCTCTTCCAATGTAAATTTGATCCCGTAATAGACAAATAACGCAGCCATGGATGAAGGGTAGCCAAATCGGTTACCTGTTTCATCTGGCAGCAGTCCCTTTGTAAGCCTTAAATCAATATGTACATCGGCCAAATCAGCTAGGCCGTGACCTTCCTGAACAGTGGAAATGCCCACAAATGGAATCATCTTCTCGGCAAGAATTTCCCCCATTTTCACCGCTTCTTTATCTGTAGAATGACGCGAGACAATAAGAAATCTGTCTGTCTCTGATAGCTCATCCAAAGGACGGTCCATTGGCCAGATCGCCGCATTTTTCAAGGGCTCTTGCCCTTCGGTTGCTTCATAGGCAATAGCATTCATCTCATTGGCCCCAAAAATATAAATATTCCCGTTTCCGACAGCCGCCTGGGCCAGAAGTCTAGCACTGTCTTCCATCGAAAATTCTTCTTTTTCCTGGATTCTTTTAAACAGCCCGGTAAGCTGTGTAGAAAACATTTTTAGCATCATGTCTCTCCTATCGCTATTTAAAGATTCGGTATATCAATTATATGAAATACAAACAAAAAGGTAAAATCGGATCCATATTAGTCATGTAATCTATAGGCTTTTCAAAATAAAAAATAACTCCAGCAAGCAAATTTTTTGAAGAGGGAGGAATTTTCAGTCATCAAATAGAATTAAATAGAGGGGGAATTCTAATTGGGTAGCTATAATAACAATCAAATGACAGAATTTTTGAGACGAAGGGAAGAGGTGGGTTGATTGAAGGGGAAAATATTAATCGTTGATGATCAATTTGGTATTCGCATTTTGCTGAATGAAGTTTTACAGAAGGAAGGCTATGATACATACCAAGCTGCAAATGGGATTCAGGCACTTGACATTGTCTCCAAGCATTCACCTGATCTAGTACTTCTCGATATGAAAATCCCTGGCATGGATGGGATTGAAATATTAAAGAGAATGAGAGTGATTGATAAAGAAATTCGTGTCATCATTATGACGGCATACGGTGAGCTGGATATGATTCAGGAAGCACGCGATTTAGGCGCCTTAACGCACTTCGCAAAGCCTTTTGATATTGATGATATTCGGGCAGCCGTTAAGAAGTATGTGCCAATAGCCAATTCATTTTAACAACCAGCCTGTGGGCGATCAGCGGCAGTAACATTTCTGCACGCTATTGCTCACAGGCTTTTCTTATCTAGCCCCGTTTTCTCATGAAAATTCATTCCGGGTAATAGCATTTCTTTAGCTGTTTTGGTATGATACAAATGAATTCCATTGGATCGGTTCCGTTTAAGCAGGAGAGTACATAAACGCAAGTAACAAGGGAACACTTATCCTGTGAAAATTAGAAGCGATGATGACGAAGGAGGAAGAAATATGCCTTTAGTATCAATGACTGACATGCTGAACAAGGGAAAAGCGGAAGGCTATGCAGTAGGTCAATTTAACTTAAATAATCTTGAGTTTACTCAAGCGATTCTTCAAGCGGCAGAGGAAGAAAAATCCCCTGTTATTCTTGGTGTGTCCGAAGGGGCAGCACGCTATATGGGCGGATTCAAAACCGTTGTAAAATTGGTAGAAGGCTTACTTGAAGATTATAAAATTTCAGTACCTGTAGCGATTCATTTAGATCATGGATCAAGCTTCGATAAATGTAAAGAAGCCATCGATGCTGGTTTCACTTCTGTCATGATTGACGCCTCTCATGATCCTTTTGAGGAAAATGTGGCAACCACTTCAAAGGTAGTGGAATATGCGCATGCCCGCGGAGTGTCAGTGGAAGCCGAATTAGGGACTGTTGGCGGACAAGAGGATGATGTTGTAGCGGATGGCGTTATTTACGCGGATGCAAAAGAATGTGAAGAGCTTGTGAAAAGAACGAAAATTGACTGTCTTGCTCCTGCGCTAGGATCCGTTCATGGTCCATACAAAGGGGAACCAAATCTTGGTTTTGCTGAAATGGAAGAAATCGGCCAGCTAACAGGCGTTCCACTTGTTCTGCACGGTGGAACGGGAATTCCAACGAAAGATATTCAAAGAGCAGTTTCTTTAGGAACGGCCAAAATTAATGTAAATACAGAGAATCAAATTGCTTCTGCCAAGCGTGTTCGTGAGGTATTAGCAGCCAATCCGGAGATGTATGATCCGCGCAAATACTTAGGACCTGCTAGAGAGGCCATTAAGGAAACCGTTATTGGAAAAATGCGCGAGTTTGGTTCTTCTGGAAAGGCTTAATAGCAGTGGAGATTTTTTAATGAAACCGCCTTTAGGATAGAGGCGGTTTTGATTCATTTGTTGGATAACAGGAAATTTATTATTTTGAGGAGGAAATATAATGAAATTTTTTATCGATACAGCGAATATGGATGAGATTAAAGAAGCACATGCATTAGGTATTTTAGATGGGGTTACGACTAACCCTTCATTGGTGGCGAAGGAGAAGAATGTTTCTTTCCATGACCGACTTAAAGAAATTACAGAGCTTGTCCCAGGTTCAGTAAGTGCAGAGGTTATCGCCTTAGACGCAGAAGGCATGATAAAAGAAGGACGCGAGTTAGCGGCTATTGCGCCTAATATTACAGTTAAAGTCCCAATGACGCCAGATGGATTAAAGGCTGTTAATACTTTTTCAAAAGAAGGCATCAAAACAAATGTCACGTTAATTTTCAGTGCTAACCAGGCGTTGCTGGCAGCAAGAGCAGGGGCAACGTATGTTTCTCCTTTCCTTGGCCGATTAGACGATATTGGCCATAACGGGCTGGATTTAATTTCTACGATTGCAGATATATTTGCTATCCATGACATTAAGACGGAAATTATTGCAGCATCCATTCGTCATCCTCAGCACGTAACCGATGCCGCTTTAAGAGGAGCTCATATTTCAACGATCCCGTATAAAGTAATTATGCAATTATTTAAACACCCGCTAACGGATAAAGGAATTGAAGCATTTCTTGCTGACTGGAATTCTCGTTAAAGAATATTTTTGATTGTAAATGGAAGGGTACTCATTTTTTACAAAAAATTGGGTTTTACGAATGGCCAATTTGGGGTAAAGTGTTAGTAGCAAGCGCTAGCAGACGATGAACGAATGGAAACTTTATTTTCATAACCACACATGGGAATGGCTTTTTCGTGTAAACTAGAAGATAAGGATCATGTCGGAATGAACAGGATGCGACCTGTTTTCAGTTCTATTCGTAAAGCAAAGGACAAGCTAAATAATTCCTACATAGTTCAAGAAGAATGCAAACATTTCATTACCCACGCAGCGATTTTCATATACTTTACGGCGTAGAAGGGAGCTAAAAATGGAAAAGCTTATGATTGCAGGCGGTTACCCTTTAAAAGGAACTGTTCGAATTAGCGGAGCAAAAAATAGTGCAGTGGCATTGATTCCGGCTACGATTCTAGCTGATTCGCCTGTCACGATTGAAGGGCTGCCAGATATTTCGGATGTGCAAATTTTAAAAGGACTGCTTGAAGAACTTGGAGGGACCGTCAGCTTTACTAATGGAGATATGAAAGTTGACCCTTCCTCGATGATTTCCATGCCTTTGCCGAATGGAAAAGTAAAGAAACTGCGTGCCTCTTATTATTTAATGGGGGCCATGCTAGGCCGTTTCAAAAAAGCAGTGATTGGTCTGCCGGGTGGATGCCATCTTGGCCCGAGACCGATTGATCAGCATATTAAAGGCTTCGAGGCCCTTGGCGCAACTGTAACCAATGAGCAGGGAGCGATTTACCTGCGGGCGGATGAACTGCGAGGGGCTCGAATTTATCTGGATGTTGTCAGTGTTGGGGCGACCATCAACATTATGCTGGCAGCTGTTAGAGCTAAAGGAAGAACGATCATTGAAAATGCGGCAAAAGAGCCGGAGATTATTGATGTAGCCACTTTGCTGACGAATATGGGGGCGAAAATTAAGGGTGCTGGAACAGATGTTATTCGAATTGATGGGGTAGACCAGCTGCATGGCTGCCAGCACACCATTATCCCGGACCGTATCGAAGCGGGTACGTATATGTTACTTGGTGCAGCTGTTGGTGAAGGAATGACCATTGATAATGTGATCCCTCAGCATCTTGAGTCACTGATTGCGAAATTAAGAGAAATGGGTGCTCAGATTGAAACAGGGGATGATCATGTCTATATACATCCGGTAGGGAAAAGAAAAGCCGTTGATATTAAGACACTTGTTTATCCAGGTTTCCCGACAGATCTGCAGCAGCCTTTTACATCTTTATTAACGAGTGCAGATGGGACAAGTATGGTGACGGACACCATTTATAGTGCCCGTTTTAAACATATTGATGAATTAAGAAGAATGAATGCGAATATTAAGGTGGAAGGCCGTTCGGCGATTATTCACGGACCTGTCAAGCTTCAGGGCGCCAAAGTGAAGGCCAGTGATTTACGAGCCGGCGCCGCACTAGTCATTGCTGGGCTAATGGCGGAAGGAATAACGGAAGTAACCGGAGTTGAGCATATTGACAGAGGCTACAGCCATCTTGTAGAAAAGTTAAATGGCCTTGGGGCAACCATATGGCGAGAAAATTTAACAAAAGAAGAACTGGAACAAATGAAAAATGCTTAACTTACTGATTAATAGATGAAGATGCCTAATGGTCCTCTGGGTTCCAAAGGCATTTTCGAATTTATTGCATAGATGTGGAACAGCAGAGATTTGAGGGGGAAAAAGGATGGAACGCAGTTTAACAATGGAGCTTGTCCGTGTAACAGAAGGGGCAGCCTTAGCATCGGCCCGCTGGATGGGACGCGGGAAAAAGGATGAAGCAGATGATGCAGCTACAACAGCTATGAGAAATGTGTTTGATACCGTACCAATGAAGGGAACCGTTGTCATTGGCGAAGGGGAAATGGATGAGGCGCCAATGCTTTACATCGGAGAAAAGCTTGGTACTGGTTACGGTCCGCGTGTAGATGTAGCAGTAGATCCACTTGAAGGCACGAATATCGTGGCATCAGGAGGCTGGAATGCTCTGGCCGTATTGGCTGTAGCGGATCATGGCAATTTGCTTCACGCTCCTGATATGTATATGGACAAAATCGCGGTTGGCCCTGAAGCTGTAGGGAAAATTGATATTAATGCTTCAGTCATCGATAACTTGAAGGCTGTAGCAAAAGCGAAAAATAAAGACATTGAAGATGTGGTTGCAACGGTCTTAAATCGTGATCGTCATAGTCACATTGTAGCTCAGCTTCGTGAAGCGGGAGCTAGAATTAAATTGATAAATGACGGGGATGTGGCTGGTGCGATTAACACAGCATTTGATCATACCGGAGTTGACATTCTTTTCGGACTTGGCGGTGCACCAGAGGGCGTTTTAGCCGCGGTAGCACTTAAATGTCTAGGCGGAGAAATTCAAGGAAAGCTTGTTCCGCAGAACGATGCTGAAATCGAGCGCTGCAAGAAAATGGGTCTTGATGTAAACAAAATTCTTCTTATGGAGGATTTAGTAAAAGGCGATGATGCCATCTTTGCTGCAACGGGAGTGACAGATGGAGAGCTTCTTCGCGGGGTACAATTTAAAGGAACGTACGGGTCTACTCATACTGTTGTTATGCGTGCAAAATCCGGAACAGTCCGTTTCATTGAAGGACGTCATAGTTTAACGAAAAAACCAAACCTAGTCATTGGATAAAGTGAGCCTTTACCGGCTGTTGATCCCCCGCTTAGAAATTTTTGTTTTACT
>NZ_JBALOZ010000032.1:0-9732 GCF_036965125.1 Bacillus sp. JJ1503 | reverse complement strand
CCGTTAATCTGCGATAATATCTTCAGAATGCTAGTTCATTCCATTGGGAAGTCACATTCCCAAGCTAAAAATGAAGAGGATAAAGAAGTAAAAAGGTCTGGCCATGAATTTGCCAGGCCGAATCCTCTTATTTCCTGCCAAAATTGACTTGTTTCCTAATTGTAAATAAAATATAGTTAATACAGGCCCCTATGGGGAGTGCTTTTAAGTTTTTCCAATAAAGCTGCCTCAAAAAAATAACCTTTCAAAGTTGTAGGATTAAATGGGCTCCTTTTTTGATTTATCCTCAAGTTTAATTATATATAATACTAGTTTTAGTTTTACCTCAATCATATTTTTCCCGTTTTATTTTATTGTTTCTTAAGTTGACGGATTTCAATTTTTTAGGGGAAGAGTTTGAAAAAATAAAAGTGTGGTGTCATTATGGGATTAAATATATCCAGTTTAGAAAATATGAAGTTAAAAGAGCTTTATGAGCTTGCCCGTGAATATAAAGTTTCTTATTACAGCAAATTAACAAAGAAAGAATTAATTTTTGCGATTTTAAAGGCGAGAGCAGAGAAGGAAGGATACTTCTTTATGGAAGGTGTCCTGGAAATTATCCAATCAGAGGGCTTTGGATTTTTAAGGCCGATCAATTATTCACCAAGCTCTGAGGATATTTATATTTCGGCTTCGCAAATCCGCCGTTTTGACTTAAGGAATGGGGATAAGGTTTCTGGAAAAGTTCGTCCTCCGAAAGAGAATGAACGGTATTTTGGCTTGCTTCAAGTAGAACTTGTTAATGGGGACGACCCGGAAACCGCGAAGGAGCGCGTGCATTTCCCTGCTTTAACGCCGTTATATCCAGACAGCCACATGAAGCTGGAAACAACGCAAAGGCATCTTTCTACGAGAATTATGGACGTGCTGGCACCAGTTGGATTTGGACAGCGTGGTTTAATTGTCGCTCCGCCTAAAGCAGGTAAAACGATGCTTTTAAAAGAAATTGCTAATAGCATTACAACGAACCATCCTGAAGTGGAGCTTATCGTCCTTTTAATTGATGAGCGCCCGGAAGAGGTAACTGATATTGAACGCTCTGTTGCGGGAGATGTTGTGAGCTCAACCTTTGATGAGGTTCCTGAAAATCATATTAAAGTGGCGGAGCTTGTCCTTGAACGTGCGATGCGCCTAGTCGAGCATAAGCGCGATGTTGTGATCCTAATGGATAGTATTACGAGATTGGCAAGGGCCTATAACCTTGTTATTCCGCCGAGCGGCAGAACGCTGTCAGGGGGGATTGACCCGGCAGCCTTCCACCGTCCAAAACGTTTCTTCGGTGCGGCGCGTAATATTGAAGAAGGCGGCAGCTTAACCATATTAGCAACTGCTCTTGTCGATACAGGCTCCAGAATGGACGATGTTATTTACGAGGAATTTAAAGGGACTGGGAATATGGAGCTTCATCTTGATCGTTCACTTGCTGAAAGAAGAATCTTCCCAGCGATTGATATCCGCCGTTCCGGAACGCGTAAAGAAGAGCTTCTTATCCAGAAGGAACAGCTGGACATGCTTTGGGCGATTCGAAAATCCATGTCAGACTCACCAGATTTTGCTGAGAAGTTCTTGCGCAAGCTAAGACAGACGAAATCAAATGAAGACTTTTTTGCAAATCTGGCAGAAGAAATGAAGTCGAAGCGTTCTCACTAGTAGAGGATCCTCTTTGGATGGAAAAATTGGAAACAAGTCATTAGTTTCCAGATTCTTCTTAGGAAGAGTGGGAAATTGGAAACAAAGCCGATAAGCTTCCCCAATTTCCACCGAAAAGAGTGAAAAAGGGGAAACATTTAGTGGATAATTTTTCTCTCTTTATATAGGAAATCAAATATTGCAAAATGGGGTTGACCTTGTTATAATAATTCCAGTGTGCTTTAGATTATACGGTCATCTAATTTGACCCGTAATATATAACTCTGTCTCAGTATGATTCAGGGCGGAAGGAGATGAAAAGAATGAAAGCAGGAATTCATCCAAATTACAATAAAGCAATCGTTAAATGTGCATGTGGTAATGAATTTGAAACGGGTTCTGTTCAAAAGGAAATCCGTGTTGAAACTTGTTCTGAATGCCATCCATTCTACACAGGTCGTCAAAAATTCGCTGAAGCTGGCGGACGTGTTGACCGTTTCAACAAAAAATACGGCATTAAGCAACAACAATAATAAAAAAACCAAAACAGGCAAGTTTTCTTTCTTGCCTGTTTTTTATTTCAATTTTACAGCATAATTTGCACTGTTTTTAAGGAGGAGAGGCCTTCTATGTATGTCATGAAGCATCATGGATGGGTAGAGGTGATTTGCGGGAGCATGTTCTCTGGAAAATCCGAAGAACTGATTCGCCGGGTACGCAGAGTGCAATTTGCGAAACAGCAAATTGTCGTGTTTAAACCGCAAATAGATAACCGCTATAGTGAAGAAGCGGTCGTTTCCCATAATGGGACAGCCTTTACAGCTATACCGATTTCAAATTCTACAGAGATTTTCAAACATATTCACTCTGATATCGATGTCATTGCTATTGATGAGGTTCAATTTTTTGACTCGGAAATTGTAAAGGTGATTCAGCATCTAGCGAATAGCGGCCATCGTGTCATTGCAGCAGGCCTCGATCAGGATTTCCGCGGCGAGCCCTTCGGCCAAATGCCAGATCTTATGGCCATTGCCGAATTAGTGACAAAGCTCCAAGCGGTCTGTGCGGTTTGCGGCTCACCAGCCAGCCGTACGCAAAGATTAATTAACGGGGAGCCCGCTTCCTATGATGATCCTGTTATTTTGGTTGGTGCTTCTGAAGCATATGAAGCACGGTGCCGGCATCATCATGAAGTGCCAAAGTCACCCAAAATTCTGGGTGAAGAGCAGGCAACACAGCTTTTATAAAATACTTAACACTGTCTGAAGAGATTCAGGCAGTTTTTTTTGTTTATGGAGAAGGCGGTGGCGGATATATGGTTCAAAGTGGCGGATATCCTGATGGAACTGGCGGATATTCTGCCAAAGTAGCGGATATATTGGCAGATCTAGCGAATATCCTGGCTTTGGCAAATTTTTAGAGGGGAATTTTTGGCTGAAATTGGGCGGTGGAATCTCCGGTATAGTGGACATGCTATAGATGGAGGTGTAAGTGATGAAAAGATGGTTTGTTATAATTATGCTTCTTGTATTGACGGCGGGCTGTACGAATTTTAATCGTGGAGTCGAAAAGCTTTACGGTCCGAATGAGGATCAAGATGGGTTTAGAAATGTTTCTACCCGAAATGATGATCAGGACTATAATACGAGGGCTTGGACAATGGATGAACAAAATCCTAATTTTCCTAATACGACAGGAACGAATAGGGTAAATCAGCAGTCAGAAATTAATCAAGCGCGCCAGGTCATCGATGCCATAGATGGCTACCGTTCTGGTCCCGTATGGATAAACGGTGATGATATGTGGGTCACGGCTTATAAAAAAGGCATGCTGTCTGATAGCCAAAGAACGAAGGAAGCGTCTAATCTCCGAAAAAAGCTAGAAAATGCGTTGCCTCGCTATCATATTGAAATAAAAATTCAAGAAGATCGAAGGTAAAATGCCTTGCTGTTGCAGCAGGGTATTTTTTGTTGTGGATTGTCATCTTGGCGGACACCAGTTCCGTTATCTGTGACAAAACGGGTTAATTCCTTATGTATACGGACAGAGGTTCCTTTATTTTGTAAAAAAGCAGTGATATTCTAGCGCTTTTATGTAAATAACGTCCTTAGTGTCCGCAAAGCCCCTTGAATAAGGTCTTTTAATGAAAATAGCGGATTGTATGTCCGTAAGTTTTTTCAACTATCGAGATTTATACAAAAAAATCTCCCTCAATCTTTTAAAAAAGAGTTGATAAAAAACCAAAATGCGATATATTAGTTATATGAATTTAACATAATATTTCAAATTTTGGGGAGAGAACATCATGCGGCCGATCATAATAGGTATCTTTGCAGCATTCTTTTTTGCCTTTACATTCGTTTTGAATCGATCAATGGAGCTATCAGGGGGAAGCTGGATTTGGAGTGCTTCGTTACGATATATATTTATGGTGCCATTTCTTATTGCTATTGTCGTGATCAGGAGGAATTTAAAGCCACTTTTGATTGAAATGAAAAAGAATCCGGGCGCCTGGCTTCTATGGAGTTTGATCGGATTTGGACTTTTCTACGCCCCTATAAGCTTTGCGGCGGCCTATGGACCAGGATGGCTGATTGCCGGAACATGGCAAGTGACGATCATATCGGGCTCACTTCTCGCTCCATTATTTTTCGAAACAAAACAAACACGGAACGGCCCTATTAAAGTAAGAGGGAAAATTCCGCTTATCGGTCTGTCGATGTCATTGATCATACTTCTAGGTGTTGCATTCATGCAGCTAGAGCAAGCAAGCAATCTTTCTGGAAATATGCTCTTGTTAGGGGTGGTGCCGGTCATTATTGCCTCATTTGCCTATCCATTAGGGAACCGGAAAATGATGGAGGTTTGCGGAAATCGGTTAGATGCTTATCAGCGGGTGCTAGGGATGACATTAGCAAGCCTGCCGTTCTGGCTGCTTTTATCTTTATATGGAGTTGCAACTGTTGGGCTGCCAAGCACGGGACAAACCTTTCAATCACTTCTAGTTGCATTGTTTTCTGGAGTGATTGCTACAGTACTTTTTTTCAAGGCAACGGATTTAGTAAAAGGGGATATGCAGAAGCTAGGAGCCGTGGAAGCAACGCAATCATTTGAAGTTTTATTTGCCGTAGCGGGTGAGATGCTCATTTTATCAGCACCTGTTCCTTCGTTTATTTCTTGGATCGGCATTCTATTGGTCATTGCAGGATTGGTTCTGCACAGCTATGTTTCCAACAGGGAAAAACCGTTAAAGGTACCGGCGATAAGATATAAATCTAGCTAAGCAAAAACTCATAAGGATGCCTTTGCCCGTCATGCTTAAATTGACAGACAAATACAAGGTTGATATATTGGTTTTATGAAGATAATTAAAACGATTGCACGCCCTGCTTTAAGAGATCAAGTATATGAGTCATTGAAGAAAGCCATTGTGACATTGGAATTAGAGCCTGGCCAGCGGATTATGGATAAGGATTTAGCCACACAGTTTGGTGTTAGCAGAACGCCTGTGAGGGAAGCACTCAAAAGGCTGGAGGATGAAGGCCTTGTTGAATCATTGCCTGGCTCGCAAACTCGAATTACGGAAATTCATTTGGAGGAGGCGAAAAGCGCGTTTACCGTTGTTGCAGCCCTGCATGGGTTAGCTGCACGTCTGGCAGTACCGTCTATTACGGAAGAAGATATTCAACTAATGGAAGAAAGCAATGCTCAGTTAAAAAGGGCATTAGAAAATAAAGATGTTTTAGATGCAGTGGAAGCAGACGACCAATTTCATGCGATTCTGTTATTAGCTTCCGGGAATCAGGAAATAAGCCTGGCATTAGAAAGAATTATGTCGAAGGTTCGGAGACTGGAATTTTCAAAGTTTAGTTCTCTTGATGGAATGAAATCGATTGCGGAGCACGATGAAATCATTTCTGCCTGCCGAACTAAAAATGCAAGCCTAGCCAGTTCACTGTTAGAAGAAAATTGGCTGAGTCTAGGAAGGTTATTAGTCGGAGATGCGGAATAAAGTGAATGATGCACTTTTTGAGTATAACAGCCGTTATACTCTTTTTATTTTGCTTTTTTTAAAGAGATTAAATTTTTCTAGGTCATTAACGGGTTACTCCAGATTTAAAGGACATACTTTATTTAATTCTTGCATTTCGTGTCCTATAAATCATTTTAGTCATTCACTTAAAATCAGAAATAAATATTAGAAAAAATAAAATAGTCAGAAAAATGTCATTGACTGTTTGAACGATATGCGATATATTGGTTTTGGGCTTGGATTTCCCAATTAAATAATATGTTCCAATGCAGCTCTGAGTTTTCATACGATAATCAGTCAGAATGTTGTGCTTTTTGTAAAGGGATTGAACTAGATTACAAATTTAGGAGGAACGGCAATGACTTCACTTACCACAACGGCAATGACTTCACTTACCACAACGGCTGGAAATTATGATGTTCATGACTCAAAGGTATTAGATTGGGCAAAGGATATTATTGAAAAAAGCTCTTCTGCGAGATTAATCCAGAAGGAAATTATTGATGCTGTCGACCGGAATGCCATTTGGAGAGGGCAGGAGTGTCTTAATTTATTGGCCCCTGAGGCGCCGACAAGCCCAACTGTAAGGCAATTATTAGCTTCTGAAGTGGGAACAAGAGCGGCTGAGGGTCATATTGGACCAACACAAAGATGGTTTTCCGGAACGAAATATATAGATGAAATTGAATCATTATGTGTGGAATTGCTGAAAAAGGTATTTAATAGTAATTATGCAGATCATCGCCTCGTGGCCAGTATGATTGGGAATATGACGGTTTATGCTGCGTTAACGAAGCCTGGGGACAATATTTTAACAATTGCTCAGCCGTTTGGCGGACATTCCAGTAATCGTTACGATGGACCTGCGGGAATTCGCGGTTTGAACATTTACGATGTTCCGATGGATCCTGTTGATCTAGTTGTAAATATCGATGAGTTTGCCAAGGTGGCGAGGGAGGTAAAGCCTAAGCTCGTGACTCTCGGTGCGTCCATGACACTGTTCCCATTCCCGCTGAAGGAAATGTCTGATATTGTGAGCGAATGGGGCGGGAAAATATTCTTCGATGGAGCCCATCAGCTCGGCCTTATCGGTGGCGGACAATTCCAAGATCCATTAAACGAGGGTGCCTGTGTTATGACAGGCTCAGCTGGAAAAACATTCAGCGGACCACAGAGCGGAATTATTGTCTGGAATGATCCTGAGCTAACGAAGCCAATTTGCGATACGATTTTCCCAGCACTTGCTGCCACTCACCAAGTGAACCGTGTAGCAGCATTGGCGGCATCAGCAGCTGAATTCCTGGCATTTGGGAAGGAATATATGGCGCAAATTGTGGCCAATGCCAAGGCGCTGGCAAAAGCATTGCATGAGCGAGGCATTACAGTACTAGGAGCTCATAAAGGTTTTACCGAAACTCATCAAGTTATTTTGGATGTAAAACAGTTCGGTGGCGGGCTTGATGTGGCTCATAAACTGGCAAAAGCGAATATCATTACGAATAAAAATCTGATTCCAAGTGATAAACCTGAGGATTGGGATTTTCCAAGCGGCTTGCGCATTGGAACGATTGAAATTACCCGCCTTGGCATGAAGGAAGCGGAGATGGAGATCATCGCAGACTATATTGTCAGTGTGCTTGAGGATCGGGATACGGTTGAGAATGTTCGCAAACAAGTCATTGATATGCGTTCTGCCTACCAAAAAATCCATTACTGCTTTGATTAATATCGCATAAAATATTTTCCAAAGAGGTTATCGTTCTTGAAACGGTAGCCTTTTCTATTTCTTTTTCCAAATTATTTTTGACCTCATCTTTCACCTATACTATAATTAGAATGTTATGGACTTTATTGGTGAATAAGCGTGAATCGCTGCTTTTAGCGTAAACGTATTGAATAGATATAGCTCGGAAATAATACTCCGAAGTGTTATGGAAATTAGAGGTGAAATGCTGTGTTTGATCGTCTTCAATCTGTAGAGGACCGCTATGAAAGATTAAATGAGCTTTTAAGTGATCCGGAAATTGTTAATGATCCAAAAAAATTGCGCGAATACTCGAAGGAACAGTCAGATATTCAAGAGACTGTTGAAGCTTATCGTGAATATAAGGATGTTCGTGAGCAATATCAAGATGCGAAAGCCATGCTTGATGAAAAGCTAGATGCGGAAATGCGTGAAATGGTAAAGGAAGAGCTTGATGAGCTGGAAGAAAAGGTCGAGGAATTAGAAGCTCGTTTAAAGATTCTTTTAATCCCGAAAGATCCGAACGATGATAAAAACGTCATTATGGAAATCCGTGGAGCAGCAGGCGGAGATGAAGCTGCCTTGTTTGCTGGTGATTTATACCGCATGTACAGCCGTTTTGCTGAGACACAAGGCTGGAAAACGGAAGTCATTGAAACGCACTCAACTGGAGTGGGCGGCTACAAGGAAATCATTTTTATGATTAACGGAAACGGCGCTTATTCAAAATTAAAGTTTGAAAATGGCGCCCACCGCGTACAGCGTGTGCCAGAAACAGAATCTGGCGGTCGTATCCACACATCTACGTCAACAGTTGCTGTTTTACCAGAGGCAGAGGAAGTAGAAATCGAAATTCATGATAAAGATGTTCGTGTTGATACATTTGCATCAAGCGGACCAGGTGGACAGAGTGTTAACACCACAATGTCAGCTGTTCGTTTAACACATATTCCAACAGGTACAGTTGTTTCCTGCCAGGATGAAAAATCGCAAATTAAGAATAAAGAAAAAGCCATGAAAGTTTTACGTGCGCGTGTTTATGATAAATTCCAACGGGAAGCACAGGCTGAGTATGATCAGGCCCGTAAATCCGCAGTTGGTACCGGAGACCGTTCTGAGCGTATCCGTACGTACAACTTCCCGCAAAATCGTGTAACAGACCACCGCATTGGATTAACGATCCAAAAGCTTGACCAAATTCTTTCAGGAAAATTGGATGAAGTGATTGATGCGTTAATCGTTGAAGAACAGTCAGCTAAGCTGGAAAGTGCATCAAATGAGTAATCAAGCTATGAAAGTCTATGAAGCCCTCCAGTGGGCTTCTTCTTTTTTAAAAGAAAAAAATCGAGATGACAATGCGGGAGAAATATTATTGCAGCATTATATGAGAATGGACCGGTCAAAATTTTTAGCTAGCCTGCGTGAAGAGGTGGAGGCGCAGGTTTTCGAGGCATTTAAGAAGGCGGTGCTTCTTCATAGTGAGGGCAGGCCCGTTCAATATATTATTGGTTTCGAGTCCTTTTATGGGCGGGATTTTAAAGTGAATGAGGATGTTCTGATTCCTCGTCCGGAAACGGAGGAACTTGTTTATCATACGCTGCAGCGAATCGGGAAACTTTTTGGAATGCAGAAGGGTCTTAAATTGGCGGATATCGGGACGGGGAGCGGCGCTATTGCCGTCACGTTAAAGCTTGAGAACCCTGAATTAGCTGTAACCGCGACAGATATTTATGGACCGACTCTGCTTTTAGCGGAGGAAAATGCCCATCACCTTGGTGCGAATGTTCGTTTTATCCAAGGAGATCTACTGAAGCCCTTTATCGAGAGTGGCGAGCGGTTTGATATTGTTCTTTCCAACCCTCCGTATATTCCGGATGGCGATATTGAATGGATGTCAGAGGTTGTAACTGAGCACGAGCCGCACCGGGCACTGTTTGCTGGAGTTGATGGTCTGAATATTTATAAAAGGCTAGCGGAAGAGCTCCCGCTTGTTGCCCGCGAACAGGCGTTAATTGGTTTTGAGGTAGGGGCTGGTCAAAGTGAAGCTGTTGCTAGTCTGCTAAAACAAGCCTTTCCTCAAGCAAAAGTGGAGACGGTTTATGATATTAACGGGAAGGACCGAATGGTATTTGCGGAGGTTGGATTTTAGGAAAATGGGTGCTCCCATTGTTAGTGTTTCTTTGATTTCGAGCCCAAAATGCTTGTCATGAAGACTTCATAGTGAGTGTTTCTGTCAGTCCAAGATCAAAACGCTCGTCATGAAGCCTTCATAGTGAGTGTTTCT